>JAZNVA010000162.1:0-14720 GCA_045592565.1 Eubacteriales bacterium
CTCGGGGGTTACCCGCTCGATGGTCTCCAGCAGACGGAAATCGTCACCGTATCCCTTCTTGATCGCCAGATCCTCAGCGTACTTCTTCAGCATTACCGCGCGGGGATCGGACTTGGTATAAATGGCGTGTCCCATACCGTAGACCAATCCCGAACGGTCATAAGCTTCCTTATCCAGGATCTTGCCGATATAAGCACGGACCTCCTCCTCATCACGGATATCGCGGATCTCCTCCTTCATGCAGTCAAACATCTGCTGAACCTTGATATTGGCTCCTCCGTGAAGGGGGCCCTTCAGCGAACCGATGGCGGCGCTGATCGCCGAATAGGTGTCGGTTCCAGACGAGGACAGCACGCGGCAGGAGAAGGTGGAGTTGTTTCCGCCTCCGTGCTCGGCATGAATGATCATACACAGATCCAGCAGGCGCGCCTCTTCTTCGGTGTATTTGGTATCGGGGCGCAGGACGCGCAGAAAATTCTGCGCCGTGCCCAAATTATCCTTGGGGGTATGCAGATTCAAGCCCTTGCCCAGGAATTTGCTGCGGTAGACCGCGTAGGCGTGCGCCGTGATCAGAGGCAGACGGGCGATGACCTCGATACTCTGACGGAGCATATTCTCAAGACTCGTATCGTCGGGGTTCTCGTCGTAGCCGTACAGCGCCAGAACGCCCATTCCCATCTTATTCATAATGGAGGGCGAGGGTGCCTTCAGCAGGATATCCTCAGTAAAGCCGAAGGGCAGGTGTCTCTTACTTGCCAGAAGCGCGGTGAATCTCTCCAGCTCCGCCTTGGTGGGAAGCTCACCGAACAGCAGAACGTAGGCGCACTCCTCAAATCCGTAGCGATTCTCTGCGCTGACACCGTCCACAAGGGACGCCATATTAAAGCCGCGGTATTCCAGCTTTCCCTCGTCGGCGATCCGCTCGCCCTCGTACAGCATATATCCGTGGGCGTTACCGATATGGGTAACGCCCGCCATCACGCCCGTTCCGTCCGACTCACGCAGACCTCGCTTGACTCGGAAGTTCTCAAAGGCATCCGCAGGTACTCGATTGGCATTTTCCGCTTTTGTCAGCAGCTCCTTGAAGGTTTCCTTCATCGCGCCGTCATCTATCTGATTTTTAAACTGTTCCATTTTCAGGCCCCTCCTCGGGTGTATTTTCGTTATTATATCACTTCTTGGCAGGATTTGCAAGAGCGTCTTTTTAAAATTTCAAATTGTTTACATTAAGTTCATACTTTCCGTGCCACGTCGTCTGTAATTGACAGTTTTCGGCGAAGCAATTTCAAAAAAGGAGCTTTCCCTCTCAGGAAAGCTCCTCATCCTTTTTTCAGATCTTGAACATCATATCGCCATAGGTGGGCAGAGGCCAGTACTCGGAGGAGGTCATGGTCTCCATCTCGTCCACGGTCTTGCGCAGGGTATTCATAGCGGGAAGCACCAGATCACGGTATGCCTCGGCGCGCTCCTGCGTTCCGACAACAGCCGCCGCTGTTTCCTCGGCTTTTTTCAACGCGGTCAGCTCCGCATATGCTTTGGCGTTCAGTGCGGACAGCTCGCGAAGGATCTCCTTCTCCACCTCGCAATTCAGATCGGGAAGCACCGCCAGCTTGGACGCGGCGGTATTGGCGACGTCGCCGAGATATGCATTCACGGCAGGGATGATCTCTCTGCTTGCCATCTCGATCATCGTCAGCGCTTCTACGTTCACCGTCTTCGCGTAATTCTCGAAGAGGATCTCCTCGCGGGAGTCGATCTCGATCCGACTCATGACACCGTGACGGGAAAACAGCTCCACGTTCTTCTCCGCGTTGAAGCACTTATATGCCTCCACCGAGTTGCGCAGATTCAGAAGTCCTCTCTTCTCGGCTTCCTTCTCCCACTCCTCGGAATATCTGTTGCCGTCGAAGATAATGCGGGCATGCGCCGCAAAGGTCTTACGCAACAGCTCGCGTACAGCGGCGTCCACGTCCTTCGCGCCCTCCAGCTCGTCAGCAAACTGGCGGAAACTCTCGGCAACGGTGGTGTTCAGCACCACGTTGGGCAAAGCGATATTCTGAGAGGAGCCCAGCATACGGAATTCAAACTTATTGCCCGTAAAGGCAAAGGGTGAAGTTCTGTTTCGGTCAGTGGTATCCTTGCGGAAGGTGGGAACGGCGGGAATACCCAGATCCATGATACCCGCGCGGACACCCTCATATGCGGTTCCGTCCACGATCGCCTGAATGATCTGCTCCAGCTCCTCCCCGAGGAAGATGGACACGATGGCGGGAGGCGCCTCTCCTCCGCCCAGTCGGTGATCGTTTCCTGCATACGCTACGGAAATTCTCATCAGATCCTGATAGTCGTCCACCGCCTTGATGATCGCGGCGAGGATCAGCAGGAATTTCACGTTCTCCGCGGGCGTCTTTCCTGCATCCAACAGATTTTTGCCCTCATCGGTGGAGATCGACCAGTTGTTATGCTTACCCGATCCGTTCACACCCTCGTAGGGCTTCTCGTGCAACAGGCAGACAAGGCCGTGCTTTTCGGCGATGCGCTTCATGTACTCCATGATCAGCAGATTGTGATCCACCGCCATGTTGGTGGTAGCGTAGATGGGCGCCAGCTCATGCTGAGCGGGAGCCGCCTCGTTGTGCTTGGTCTTCGAACGGATCCCAAGATTCCAGAGCGCCTCGTCCAGATCCGCCATGTAGGCGCCGATCCGAGGCTTCAGGGGACCGAAATAATGATCCTCCATTTCCTGTCCCTTAGGCGCAGGTGCGCCGAACAAGGTTCTTCCCGTAAACTGGATATCCTTGCGGAGATCGTACATCTCCTTATCAATAATGAAGTATTCCTGCTCCGCGCCCACCGTGGTGGTCAGGCGCTTCGACGTCGTATCTCCCAGAATGCGGAGCAGACGCAACCCTTGGTTGCTGATGGCGTCCATGGAACGGAGCAAGGGGGTTTTTGTATCCAGCGCCTCGCCCGTATAAGAGCAGAAGGCGGTGGGAATATACAGCGTTCCGTCCTTGACAAAGGCATAGGACGCGGGATCCCACGCGGTGTAGCCTCTCGCCTCAAAGGTAGCTCGCAAGCCGCCCGAGGGGAAGGAGGACGCGTCGGACTCGCCCTTGATCAGCTCCTTGCCCGAGAACTCCATCACGACCTTGCAGTTTCCAACGGGCGCGATAAAGGAATCGTGCTTTTCCGCGGTAACACCCGTCAGAGGCTGGAACCAGTGGGTATAGTGAGTCGCTCCCTTCTCGATCGCCCAGTCCTTCATGGCGTTTGCCACCACGTCCGCCACCGTCTTATCGATGGTCTTGCCCGTGGCAATGGTCTTGCTCAGCGATTTATAGACCTCACGGGGCAGTCTTTCCCGCATGACGTCATCGTTGAACACCATACTGCCAAAGATTTCGGAAACTCTTTTGTCCATGTTCGTTTACCTCTCGTTGTTTAGATTTTATCATTATATATCAAAATGATAGGATTTGTCAAGTATTTTTTTAATTTTCCCCTGTCGCCTGCCTCGAAAAATAGGTCTCCATCACGCGGCTGACCGCATAGGCGGCGCGTTGACCGTATACACCCTCTTCAATGACGCAGGAGATCACAAGCTCCGGCTTGTCCAGAGGTGCAAAGCCGCAAAAGATGGCGTAGTCCCGCTTTCCCGACACCTGAGCCGTACCCGTCTTTCCGCCTACCGTCACGGGGACGTCGGAAAAATACCGCCTCAGGGTATCGTTGTCGGTGATGACCTGCCGCATGGATTCCATCAACAGCTCATGGGTATGATCGGAGATCTCCACCCGATCCATCACCTTCGTTTCGGTCTGCTCCAGGATCTCTCCCGAATAAAATTTACGAATGGAATTCAGCAGATGGGTGTTATATCGTGTCCCCCCGTTGACCACGGTGGACAGATAGGTGCTCAGCTGCAGGGGGGTATATCCGTGATCCGACTGACCGATGGCGGCAGACAGATCGTCTCCCTCCACCCACGCGCTCAAGCCGTTTTGCCGTCGGTACTCAGAGCCTGCCACGATACCCGTTTTTTCATACAGCTCAATACCCGTATTCACGCCAAGTCCCATTTTCTTCGTGTACTCGGTCATGGCGTCGATGCCCATGGAATCGCCCAGATAATAAAAGAACACGTTACAGGACTGACGGATCGCGTCTACCACATTGGTGCTTCCGTGAGTGCCGAGACACGTAGGATGATGCAGGTGAGGATAAACGCCCGTACATTGCTGTGTATCGCTCTCATCGATCTCTCCCAGCTCCAGCGCAGCCACCGCCGCCCCTACCTTATAGGTAGAGCCGGGGGCGTACACACCCTGCAACGCTCGGTTATAAAGAGGCAGATTGCCGTTTGCCAACAGGCATTGATAGTAGTCTACCTCCCCCACCCTCGTCACGTCATAGGGAGGATAGGATGCAATGGCAAGTACCTCTCCCGTATTGGGATCGAGAACGGTGATGGCTCCCGCGTCGGCGGTATCCACCATATCCACGTTTTCGGCAAGTCCCTCCTCCGCCGCCACCTGAAGCTCGATATCAATGGTCAGATAGACGTCGTTTCCGCTGATGGGCTCGGTCTCGTAATATTTTTCGATCTGGTTGCCGTTTTCATCGTATCGGATCACCATGGTTCCGTTCTGACCGTGCAGCCATTCCTCAAACGCCGACTCACACCCCGATATGCCCACCTTGGCGTCCAACGGATAGCCCTTGGCAACGTATTCCTCGGCATTCTCCGCCGTGATCTTTCCCAACTGCCCCAATATATGGGAGGCGATTCCGGGATAATGATAGACACGCTCGGTATTCAGCTGAAAATTGACTCCCTCGATATTGGACTCTTCAATGGAGGTGATCAGCGTCATATTGACGTTTTGCGCAATGGTGTAGGAGGCGTACATACCGAAATCCACCCGCTCCATCTCATAGTACAGGCGGATCAGCCTTGTGATCTCCTCATTGCTGTAAAGGGAGGGCAACAGCCCATATCGATCCGTAAAATACTCCGCCACGTCCGAAGCCTCCGTCTCGGACGCCTTCATTTCATGCTCCGAAAGAAAGCGGGTGTAGGCAGAGGAATGTGCCGAGGTCTTGTCCTTCAGCTCCGCGGAAAATTTCACGTTGGGGTAGGTCCCCGTCAGAGGAAAGCGATCCTCCGCCAGCTTATCTCCGTTTCCCGTCTCCTCCAGCGCCTCCAGCACCGCAAGAAGCGCCTGATTGACCTCCCTGCGGGTCTCGGGCATAGCGCCGTATTCATAGACCAGATCGTAGCTGGTGGCGTTGCCCACGATCAGCGTTCCGTTTCGGTCGTAGATCTCCCCGCGCACGCCCGGAACGGTATAGGTGCGAATGACACCCTCCTCTTCCTCCTTATACTGAGGTCCGCGGATCTGAGCTGCCGCCATGGCGACCAAAAAGCCCAGACATACTGCGGCGAAGAAAATCCCCAGCACCAGATATCTTGCGAACAGATGCGGTCTGTCCGACCGTGACCGTCCCATGCGAGCAACCCCCTTCCCGTTTGTTTTTTAAATAACCGTCTCAGCGCAAGGAAAAAACGAAGGTCAGGGCAAACACCGTAAGCGCCGCCGCAACGCCGCCGTTCAAAAATACGTTGGCGATCCGTCCCTCCTCGGGGGGCGGCAGGAGCCCCTTCTCCAAGCGCACCTTTTTCGCGTTCCTGACGATGAGCACGATCCCCACGATCGAGCCCACCAGCATCACCATCTCGTGTACCGCCAAAAGAGCAAGGGGAAGCTCAAAGCCCGCAATGGCGGCGCTCACGCCCACCATGTCGCCCTTCTCGTAAAGCTCCAGCAGGTTGATCAGCGCTTCCTCCTCCAACAGGGGAGACAAGCGCTCCAGGATCCAAGGAGCCAGCACGCCCCCAAGGAAGTTGATCAGAACGTGATAGAGGATCGAATAGCGGATCCGTCCCGTCTTCACGTAAACCAGCGCAAAGAACGCGCCGATGAAAAAAGCATAGAAAAACTGAAAAAAGTTTCCGTGTACCAAGCCAAAGATCGCCGCCGACAGCACCACCGTATAGCCCTCTCCCAGGGGGAGCAGACGGTCGCAAAGCAGCTTACGGAATACCAGCTCCTCCAGTATGGGAGCCAGAATGGCGGCGAAGATCAGGTTGATCCACAGGGACTGTCCCACCGTCGCCTCCGCTACGGGATTGGACAGAGAGCGTCCCAGCGCTCCCTCAAAAGCAAGGATAAAAAAGTTGCCGATATAGTTTCCCGCGGTCATGAGCGCAAAGCTGACACAGAGTCCGCCAAGCCAATGCTTTCCTCCCATTTTGTCGGGCTGAACGCCGTCTCTGGGAAGCCCGCGGAGGGCGATCCAGAAAACGGGAAATGCCAGACCGTATAGTGGGATCACAGACAGCAGATTATATACCCACGGATTGCTCAGCCACGAGGGTGCAAAGTAGAAGAGAAGCATGGAAAGCACCCGCATCCCCACCGTATACACCGCCATCATCAGACAGGCGGCAAGTCCCACCGTGGAAAAATACCGCTTCGCATCCCGTTCCGACAGCGTACCCGTATCGGGAAGCAAAGAAAATTTCAGTTTGCTCATAGATATCCTTTCGAAAATCGCTCCTTACCGAAGGGCTCGATCCCTTCCTGAGCGAAAAGCCAACGTACACAATTTTACAAGCCCATACATGGGCAGACAGAGGATCGCCGTCCAGATCATCTCAGGCAAGACCATTTGCCGAAGCACCGTCGGGATCGGTGAATACCCCCAAAGAAGCGTTGCCTGTCCCAGCGTAAACAATCCGCGAAATAGCAGTGCGGGCAGCATCAGCAAGGAAAAAGAGGGCAATCTCCCCATCATTTTCTCGGCAAGGGATCCCACCGTCAATGCCACCAACAGATAAAGGATCGGGCTCAGGGAAAGCCCGACGCTTCCCAAGGCATCGGAGAGAAATCCTCCCACAGCGCCAACCAAAGCCCCCGCTCGCTGGGAATCCAGCAGTGTCACGGCAACCGTGGCACCGAGGATCAGATCGGGCACGGCGGGCAGATATTTCAACCGCCCAAAAAAGGCGCTCTCCGCCGCGGCAAGAAACAAAAGCAGAAATCCGTAAAGGAGGATCCGCTTGATCAGATCGGGAGAGATCTCTCTCCGTCGGTACCGTCTGCGCATCTTATTTCTCCTTTGCATAACCGCTGATCACCATCACGCCCGTCAGGCTGTCCACCTCGCTGAAATCCACGGCAGGCTCGATCAGCGCCGTCAGCGTACGGCTGTTTTCATCCGCTTCCACCTCGATCACCTTACCGATCAGCAGACCGTTTGGATACTGGCTCCCCGAGCCGCCGCCCGTATAGACGGCATCTCCCGGCAGGATGTCGGCGGTCGCCTCAATATAGGTCATGCGGCAGCGACCGTCGCCCCGCAGAGCCACGTCGCCCTCCACCACGCCGATGGCGCCGCCCCGTTGCGTATACGCTCCCACGGAGGTCGCCGTTTCTATAATACTCACCACGCGGCACCAATCTATGCCCGTCTCCTTGACGTATCCCAACACACCCCGCTCGGTGATCACGGACATTCCTGTCTTGACTCCGTGAACGCTTCCCCGATTCAGAGTAAGCGCCGTAGCATATTCGTCGGATTCTCTGGCAATAACGGTCGCGTCCACCAAGGTGAACTCGGGATGCGCCTCCGCGATCTTCAGATAGTCCCGAAGCCACGCGTTCTCCTGCCGAAGAAGCTCGATCTCCCGATCACGCTCCTCCGCCGATTCCAGCTGATCCCTCAGCGCTTCGTTCTCTGCCGCCAGACGGTCGTGCTCGGCAAACACCTCAGAAAAGCCGTTTACCGCATCCGCCACCTTGGAGCCGCAAAAAACGAAGGGCTTCGCCACCGTATTCGCTACGCTGCGCAACAGTCCCGTCCCGCCGATCATGGCGAGGACTCCCGTTGCCACCGCGAGAACGACCACGGCGATCGCCGTGATCAAAAAAAACTTTGTTTTGAGAAATTTCATAACGATTCCTCGTCCTCACTCCATCCGTTTTTACCGCTCCCGATACCGAAGCAGTCCGCCCATTCCATCCTCACTGTTGATGACGCGCAGGATCCCGTTGCAAACGCACTCCAGTGGGCGCTTCGCCACAAACACCCGCACGCCCGTTCGCTCTCGGATCAGCGCGGCAAGTCCCGGCAGCATCGCGCCGCCGCCCGTCAGCATAATGCCAAAATCATACAGATCGGAGGACAGCTCCGGGGGCGTTTGCTCCAACGTATGCTTGATGCAGAGAACGATCCGATCCACCGCGCTTGCGGTCGCCTCGCGGATCTCTCCCGAGCTGACCTCAATGATCTCGCCCATCCGCCTTCGAAGATTCATGCCGCTGACGCGCCACGTACCACGGTCAATGTCGGGATGCGCCGATCCGATACGGATCTTCAGCTCCTCTGCCGTGGTGCTTCCGATGAGGACACCCCGTGTCTGCCGCAGGTAGGACACGATCGCCTCGTCCAGCTCGTCTCCCGCCACCCGCAGGGAATTGGATGCCACGATACCGCCGAGGCTGATCACAGCCACCTCAGTGGTGCCGCCGCCCACGTCCACGATCATCATCCCGCGGGGACCGCTTACCTGCAGTCCGCTTCCAAGCGCCGCCGCGATGGGCTCCTCGATGAGGGATACCTTTCTTCCTCCCGCACGGAACGCGGCTTCCTCCATGGCCTGCTTTTCTACCTCGGTCACCCCATACGGGATACACGCCACCACAATGGGGCGGCTGAAGGTAGAGATCGCGCCGATATGTACAAAATAATTTCGGAGCATATTTGCCGTGACCTCGGCGTCGGTGATCACGCCGTCCTTCAACGGACGAAAGGCTTCAATGCCCGTAGGCGTCTTGCCCAGCATTCGTTTTGCCGCCGCGCCCTGCGTCAGGATCTCCCGCGTTTCCCGATTGATCGCCACCACAGAGGGGGACTTGACCACGATACCCGCGCCCTTCATGCAGATCAGGGTATTTGCCGTTCCCAGATCCACGCCAACCGTCTTTGCCATGATATGCTCCTTTCTTTCAGATTTTGTTTTTGTTTGGGACGATCTTTATTTCAGGTAATCGCCCGTTACCTCATAAAACAGCCGATTCAACGCATTGACAGGCAAGCCCACCACGTTGAAATAACAGCCGTTGATCCCCGCGATCCAGCGGGAAAAAGAACCTTGTATGCCATAGGAGCCCGCCTTGTCCATGGGCTCACCGCTATCCACGTACGCCCGAATCTCCTCCTCGGGGATCCGATCCACGCCCACCGCGGTCACCGAGCTTGCCGTATAGGTCACACCACCCACGGTCACGCCGATCCCCGTCACCACCTGATGGGTCCCACCCGAAAGCAGACGCACCATACGATACGCGTCCTCGGCATTCTTGGGCTTTCCGAGGATCTCTTGCTCGGTCGCCACCACCGTATCGGCGGAAATGATCACCGCGTCGGTGTCATCGATCCCTTCCTTCAGGCGGAGCTTGATCCGCGCCCATGCCGCCTGCCCTTTTCTTCGCGCCAGCTCCTCGGCATACGCGCAAGGATCGGGCAGATGGCAGGTCTCGTCGGTATCGGCGGACAGCACCGAAAATGAAACACCAAAGCCCTCCAATATTTCACGACGTCTCGGAGACGCCGATGCAAGAATGATTTTCGTCATATTTTTTCGTTTTTCCCGTCTCTCTTTTTGAAAATGGATACACGACACCATTATCCATTATTATTATAACACATCAACTCTGTTTTTGCAAGAAAAATCGTGATTTTCTCACATTTCTTCTTCATAAATAAAATCTCAAAAATTATTGACATTTCTCCTTGGGTGTGCTATACTAATCTATGTATGTAAAAATTGCGAGTATTCACCTCGCAATCTGTGAAAGAAAGGAATTCGACGAATGCAGGACAAATTTGACACAAAATATTCCTTTGTGGAAAACGAGAAGCAAATTCTCAATTTCTGGGAAGAAAACGACTGCTTCAAAAAGCTGAAGGCAAAGAACGAGGGCGGTCCCAAGTACCGCTTTATCGACGGTCCTATTACAGCAAATAACCCCATGGGCGTTCACCACACCTGGGGAAGAACCCTGAAGGACACCTATATCAAATACCACGCCATGAAGGGCTGCGATACCCACTACCGCAACGGCTTTGACTCTCAGGGCCTTTGGGTCGAGGTCGAGGTGGAGAAGGAGCTGGGCTTCCAGACCAAGCACGACATCGAGGCGTATGGTCTTGACAAGTTCACCAACAAATGTATTGAGCGCGTAAAAAAATTCTCGGGCGTCATCACCGAGCAGTCCAAGAGACTGGGTCAGTGGATGGACTGGGATAATTCCTACTATACCTACACCGACGAAAACATTCAGGGAATCTGGACCTTCCTGAAGAAGTGCCATGAGGGCGGCTGGATCCGTCAGGTCTATAAGCCCATGCCTTGGTGCTCCCGTTGCGGAACCTCTCTCTCCGAGCACGAGATGACGGGCTCCTACAAGGAGATCGAACACGAGGCGGTCTTCTTCCAGCTTCCCATCATCGAAAGTGACGACTACATTCTTGTCTGGACCACCACCCCCTGGACGCTGTCCGCAAACGTAGCTCTGGCGGTCAATCCCGAGATGACCTACGTTCGCGTTCGCGTTGCGGGTGAGTCCCACAACTATATTACCTCCATGAACTACTACAAGCAGAAGTTCGAGGGCAAGGACGGCGTGGAGCTTCTGGCTACCATGAGCGGCCGCGATCTGGAGGGAATGGAGTACGAGACCTGCTTCCCCGAGATGGAGGAGCAGAAATTCGCCCACAAGATCGTTCTCTGGGACGAGGTCGCCGACGATGAGGGATGTGGCGTGGTCCACATCGCTCCCGGATGCGGCGCCGAGGACTTCGCTCTCGGTGAGAGCATCGGTCTGCCCAAGATCATTCCCGTCGACGAGTACGGTATCTTCTACGACGGCTTCTCCTTCCTCTCCGGTCTTGACGCACAGGAGTGCCGTCAGCTGGTGTTCGATCAGCTGAAGGAGCGCGGAAAGCTCTTCTATACCCACAAATATAAGCACAGCTATCCCGTTTGCTGGAGATGTAAGAAGGAGATCATCTTCCGTCTCGGCAAGGAGTGGGCAATCGCCGTGGACGAGCTTCGTCCCCGTCTGATCGCCAACGCCAACAAGGTTCGCTGGGAGCCCCCCTATCAGGGCAAGAGAATGCTGGACTGGCTGGAGAATATGTCTGACTGGAACATTTCCAGAAAGCGTTTCTACGGTCTGCCCCTGCCCTTCTATCCCTGCGAGTGCGGTGAGCTGACCGTGGTTGGCTCGAAGGACGAGCTCCGCGAGCTTGCCGTAGATCCCGCAACCGTAGACGCCGTTCCTCATCTCCACCGTCCGTGGATCGACAACGTCAAGGTCTGCTGTCCCAAGTGCGGCAAGTCGGTCGACCGCGTTACGCAGGTTGGTGACGTATGGCTGGACGCGGGTATCGTTCCCTTCTCCACCCTCAAGTACCTGACCGACAAGGAATACTGGAAGCAGTACTTCCCCGCCGAGCACGTTCTGGAAATGAAGGAGCAGATCCGTTTGTGGTTCTATTCCATGCTCTTTATGTCCACCGTTCTGGTCGACGAGCCTCCCTATGAGCGCGTCAGTACCCACGGCATGGTGGTTTCCGAGGACGGCAGCCGCTTCTCCAAGACGGGCTTTATGATCCGATTCGACGAGGCAGCCGACATCATCGGCGCCGATGCCTCCCGTTATATCTTTGCCTCCACCGCCACCTCCAACGACGTGCGCTTCGGCTTCAACCTTGGTGACGAGGCAAAAAGAAAGCTTCTGGCATTCTGGAATCTGGAGACCTTCTTCGCAACCTATGCCGACATCGACGACGTCAAGGTCGACCTTTCCCGTCTGGACGTAAGCAAGCTCTGTCCCATTGACCGCTGGCTGGTGATCCGTACCAATCAGTTCATCGAGCTCGCCAACCAGTACATGAGCGACTATTCCACCCGTGACGTGGTTCTCGCCTTCGAGTCGTTTGTCAACGACATTTCCAACTTCTACATCCGTGTCAACCGCGCAAGATTCTGGGCAAACGCCGGCTCTGAGGATAAGCAGAACGCGTACAGCGTGCTGTTCTACGCCATCAAGACCATCACTCAGGTCATGGCTCCCATGGTACCCTTCATTACCGAGACCACTTGGCAGAGATTCATCAAGCGTTACTCCGATGAGAGCGCCGTTTCGGTATTCCTCACCGACTATCCCACCGTTTCCGATGCCATGAGGATCTCGGACGATCGGATCCTTGCCGACGTTGAAAAAGCAAGAGATATCATCTCTCTCGGTCTGAAGCTCCGTAACGAGAAGCAGATCAAGATCCGTCAGCCCCTTCCTTCTGTCTTCGTCAGCGAAAACGAGGATAATCACAGCGCCATCGAGACCTTCGGCTCTGTCATTGCCAGCGAGCTGAACGTAGGCGAGATCCGTGAGCTTGCCGACACCGCTTCTCTGGAATCCAACTTCCTGACGGTGAACTTCAAGGTTGCGGGACGGGTTCTGAAGAACCGCGCCAACGACGTAAAGGCATATCTTGCCGAGCTGGATGCTGAGACTCAGCAGGCTCTCTCCGACCGCGTTGTCCGCGGCGAAGCGATCAGCCTTCTGGATCTGACCGACATTGCGTCCGACGTCTTTACCGTTAACTCCTGCCCCAAGGACAGCATTGCCATCTATAAAGACAATGCAGGCTTTGTGGCTCTGGATACCACCATTTCCGAGGAGCTGCAGAGAGCGGGTATTCTCCGCGATATCGTCCGCCAGTGTCAGGTATTCCGTAAGAACGCGGGCTTTGACGTCAGCGACCGTATCTATATTGCCTTCAAGACCGATTCCGATCTGATCGCAAGCATTCTGGAGGAGAAGTGCGAGCAGCTTTGCCGCGATCTTCTGGCATCCTTCGAGGCGCCCACCGCTCCCGAATATACGGGAACCATCGATCTGGACGGCATGACCGTTACCGTCGAGCTGCAAAGACAATAACTCTCCTTTGAAGGGAGCTTTCTCAAAGAAAGCTCCCTTCTTGTCGTTTCCGCGACAAAAAACAGACATATTTTCAGTCTGCGCGTCATACGGTATCGATATGAGCGTATTCCGCTATACGCTTTACACTTCGAATTTGAAAAAAGAAAGGAATCATCTGCATGAAACACAGAAACGCTATCGTCGGGCAATCGGGCGGTCCCACCGCCGTCATCAACGCAAGTCTTGCCGGTGTCTATCAGGCGGCAAAGAGCGAGGGGATCGAGACAGTCTTTGGAATGCAACACGGAATCATGGGACTTTTGCAGGGAAAGGTCTTTTCGCTGGACCGTATTCTGAACGAGCAGATCAAGATCGAGCTGCTCAAGCGCACTCCCGCCTCATTTCTGGGAAGCTGTCGCTACAAGCTGAAGGATTTTGAGGAAAGCACCGAGGAATACGAGCGTGTCTTTTCCATTCTGGAGAAATACGAGATCGGCTACTTCTTCTATATCGGGGGGAACGACAGCATGGATACCATCGCCAAGCTCTCGGCGTACGGCGAGAGGATCGGCAGTGAGATCCGCTTTGTGGGGGTTCCGAAGACCATCGACAACGATCTCGTCCTCACCGACCACACCCCCGGCTACGGAAGCGCCGCCAAGTTCGTGGCGACCGTCATGAAGGAGATCATACGGGACGCTCCCGCCTACGGCACCAACAACGTCACCGTGGTGGAGATCATGGGGCGAAACGCGGGCTGGCTCACGGCGGCAAGCGCGCTGGCTCGGGGAGAGGATTGCGAGGGCGTGGATCTGATCTGCCTGCCCGAGATCCCCTTTACCGTGGAGGGCTTTCTGCAAAAGGTCGAGAGAATGCAGCAACAAAAAAAGAGCGTGGTGGTTGCCGTTTCCGAGGGCGTAAAGCTCCCCGACGGGCGTTATGTCTGCGAGCTTTCCGGAAACGTGCAGGACGTGGACTCCTTCGGACATAAGAAGCTGACAGGAACCGCTCATTTCCTTGCCAACGAGTGCGCAAAGCACCTTTCCACGAAAACCCGCGCCATTGAACTCTCCGTCCTTCAGCGTTGCTGCGGTCATCTGACCAGCCGCACCGATATCACCGAAGCCTACCAGGTGGGCGGCGCTGCGGTCCTTGCCGCCACCCGAGGAGAAAGCGGCGTGGCGATCACCCTTGTCCGCCTCTCCGACAAGCCTTATCAATGCACCACGGGAACGGCGGAGATCGCCAAGATCGCCAATCTGGAAAAGACGCTTCCCGTCGAATGGATCAACGACAACCATACCGACATGCTTCAACCTTTCCTGAATTATGCTCTGCCTCTGATCCAAGCCGAGCTCCCTCCCTTCTTCGTAGACGGGTTGCCCTATCACATTTCCAGATAAACATAAACCAAGCCCCCGTCCGCATGATGCGGACGGGGGCTTGGTCTGTTTTTTATCCCCAAAGGTGATAAGGTAACCCGTCTACGTAAAAGGGCGGGAGCTCGGCTTGGATCAGAGGCAGAGCATAATTCAGGAAAGATTGAAGCATGTCGGTATGGTTGTCGTTGATCCATTCGACGGGAAGTGTCTTTTCCAGATTGGCGATCTTGGCGATTTCTGCCGTTCCCGTGGTGCATTGATAAGGCTTGTCGGAGAGGCG
>JAZNVA010000163.1:0-2178 GCA_045592565.1 Eubacteriales bacterium
TTTTGACGATAGGGTATTTCGCCCTCTGCGGAGGGCGACCGCCCGTCGGGGCGGCTCCGACAAGCTTTTAAAAAAGCTTGAGCAAAATTTTTTGTGCGCTGCGCGTCCCCGCGTCCCAATCCGGCGGGACGGAGGGTCCGACGGATTGTTTCCGAAGAAAAAAATAAAGACGACCCTGATCACACAAGCCAAAGAAAGGTCGTCTCATTCTATTCCAATCACCAAAAACGTTGAAAGTTTTTGGGGGTCATAGGGGGACTTTTTCCCAAAAAGCCCCCCTAAAACGCATCCTCGCGTCCTTATTTCGTTGTTACGTGCTCCATAACGAAGTCTTCACGGGCATCGGGGCGATAAGTTTCTACCGTCACGTTATCCAGTGTCAGACCGTCGATATAGCGGAAATAGATTCCTTTTGCGGGAAGGATCTTTCCGTACACGTAGACCTCGGGATATTTGGGCGGCACGTCGGGCACGACCTTCTCGTAGGTCTGTACGCCGCCGTCCAGCTTCAGGTGGATATTCCGCAGGGTGATATTCTCCAGATGCCGCTCAGGCAGACCGCAGCAGTTGGAGGTAAATTGCCAATCGCTGTAGCGTCCCGACACGATCTGGTCGGCGTTCTCCTCGGTCACACCCTTGAAGATCCAAGGATACTGATAAAAGTCATTGTTGCGGAAGCCCTTGTAGTTCCAAGCGGGGGCAACGTATCCCTCGTAAGGGCCGTCCACCGTGATATTTTCCAAGGTCACATTCTTGATCTGTCCGATCTCTCTGCCCTCGGGACCTCTCATCCGCTTTCCGATATGAATAAAGAGGGGGGCATTGACGTTGACCATTTTTACGCTTCGGATGGTCATGCCGTCAATGATGGCGCCATCTACGCTCTCAATGGCGATGGCGGAGATACGAACGTTGCTGATCTCCAGATCCTCCACCACGGTGTCATAAAATCCGCCGTTGGTCTCGGTACCAAATTTAAGGGCGTTGCAACGGCTCTGGATCTTGCAGTTCCAAATGCGCAGTCCGCGGTTGACCTCCAGACGGTTGAGCGTATAGGAGGACTTCATGACGATGCCGTCGTCTCCCGCGATCACGTCACAGTCGTAGATCTTGACGTTGGTGCAGTTGTCGGGGGAGATGCCGTCGATATGAACGAACATCTTGATACCGTGAATATCCACGTTCTCACAGCCCGCAAAATAGATGGCAAGGTCGGTCACATTGCGGATATCCATGTCGCAAAGCATAACATCCTTACATTCCTTCAGAGAGATGCACTTGGGTCCACGGTGTACGATCTTGCGCACGTCATCCTCATCCCAGATCGAACGCATATCAATGATCGCCTTACCGCTCATGGAAATATTTTCGCAATACTTTCCCACAAACATAGACAGGTCAAAATAGGTGTGAGAGGCATCCTGATAGGCGGGATAGTCGATCTCCTCCTGCTGAGCGTAGGCGTAGAAATCGAGAGCGCCCAAGATAAGAGTTCCCTCCTCAAATTCAATATGCACGCCGCTCTTGAGGAAAACGGTAGCAAGAACGTAGGTCGCCTTGGGGAAAAGAACCGTTCCTCCGCCCGCCGCCGCGCAAGCGTCTACCGCCTTTTGAACCGCGGGGCTATCCAGCGTCACGCCGTCAGCTACCGCGCCAAAATCCTTGACGTTAAACCTTCTCAGATCCATAACGAATATTCTCCTTGATATGCAAAAATTAGGTCATTTCATTATAACACGAACTCGTCTGACTTGTCAACCGATATTCGCAGAAAACAAAACAAAAAGGAGCTTTTTCGAAGAAAAGCTCCTTTTTATTGCTTAGAAAACGAATTAGCAAACGCCCTGTGCCTTCATTGCCTCAGCAACCTTGACAAAGCCCGCGATGTTCGCGCCTGCTACCAGATCGTCGCCAAGGCCGTACTCGTTGGCAGCCTTGATGGAGTTGTTGAAGATGTTCTTCATGATCATGTGAAGCTTCTCGTCAACCTCCTCAGCCGTCCAGCTGTAACGCATGGAGTTCTGGGACATTTCCAGACCCGATACGGATACGCCGCCCGCGTTTACTGCCTTGGAGGGAGCAACGACAACGCCGTTTGCCTTCAGGTACGCACCCGCCTCGTTGGTGGTGGGCATGTTGGATACCTCTACGTAGTACTTCACGCCGTTCGCAACGATC
>JAZNVA010000164.1:0-6062 GCA_045592565.1 Eubacteriales bacterium
GGATCGGATCAATCTAACGATCCCCAAGGGAATGATCACGGGCTTGATCGGTCATACGGGTTCGGGAAAATCCACGTTGGTACAAATGTTCAATGGACTCCTTCGTCCCGATGAGGGAAGGGTTTTGATCGATAACGCGGACATTTGGGAAAAGCCGAAAAAGATCCGTGACGTTCGTTTTCGTGTCGGACTTGTGATGCAGTACCCCGAATATCAGCTGTTTGAGGAGACGGTAGAGAAGGATATTGCCTTCGGGCCTAAGAACATGGGACTTTCCGAGGGGGAGATTCATGCGCGTGTGTTGGAGGCGGCTCGGTTCGCAGGGCTTGATGAGAGCTTGTTGAGCCAATCTCCCTTCGATCTGTCGGGCGGACAGAAGCGTCGCGCCGCTATTGCGGGGATCATCGCGATGCGTCCCGATATTCTCGTGTTGGACGAGCCCGCCGCAGGCTTGGATCCCCGCGGGAGAGAATCAATCTTTTCCAATATCCTTCAGTACCATGAGGAGTGTGGAAATACGGTAGTGATCGTCAGTCACAGCATGGAGGATATGGCACGGTACTGTGATCATTTGATCGTGATGAACGAGGGGAAGATCTGGATGCAGGGCGATCGGGATTACGTATTTTCTCGCGCGGATCGGCTGACAGAGATCGGCTTGGATATTCCTCAGGTGACAAAACTGATGCTGATGATGAAGGAGCAAGGCGCTTCCGTTGACGGCGGCATTTACACCGTGGATCAAGCGATTGAGCACTTGATGAAAATTTATAAAAAGTGAATGGTTAACAGATAAATTATGAAAAGTATCGCTTTTGGGCAATATTATCCCGCCGATTCTGTGTTACATCGGTTGGATCCCAGAATCAAAGTGATTTTAACGATCCTTTACATCGTCTGTTCTTTCCTGTGCAAGAACGTGATCAGCTTTGCTGTCCTGCTTGCCTCGGCAATTCTTTTGATTTTGTTTGGAAAGATCCCGTTGAAGGTCGTGCTGCGCGGACTTCGTCCTGTGCTGATTATTTTGATATTTACCGCTTTTTTGAATATTTTTTGGACAAAGGGCGAGCAGCTGTTATTTGGCTGGAAGTTTATTCAGATCTACATGGAAGGACTTTATGCCGCCGTCTTTATCGTCGTTCGGATCGCGGCGTTGATCATTGGAACGGGAATGTTTTTGACCTATACCACGACGCCCATTTCCTTGACCGACGCGCTGGAGGATCTCCTGTCTCCCTTGAAAAAGTTGCGCGTGCCCGTGCATGATTTCGCCATGATGATGACGATCGCCCTTCGGTTTATTCCCACACTGGTGGAAGAGACCGATAAGATCATGACCGCGCAAAAGGCGCGTGGCGCTGATTTTTCCTCGGGTAGCTTGATCTCCCGCGCCAAGGCCCTGATTCCCGTGCTGATCCCGTTGTTCGTATCGGCATTTAATCGGGCTGGGGATTTGGCGACTGCCATGGAGTGCCGTTGCTATCACGGCGGTGACGGACGCACCAGAATGAACGTTCGCCACGTGAGATTCGTGGATTTTATTCCGCTTTTTCTCATCCTTCTCCTTGGCGCAGGTCTTGTTGCTTTGAATATTTTTGGATTTGGATATACCATGAAATAAGAGGATGCTATGAAGCTTTTGTTACATCTTTCTTTTTTGGGAACGAATTACTGCGGATATCAGATCCAGCCCAACGGAATTACGGTTCAACAGAGACTGAACGAGGCAACCAAAGCGTTGTTTGGCTTTGACTGTGATATCGTTGGATGTAGCCGTACAGACAGCGGTGTTCACGCCAACCAGTTTTGTGTGACGGTGGCGGAGAAAGGAAAAAATTCGCTGACGACCACGATCCCTACCGATCGGATCCCGCTGGCGATCGCGCAGTTTTTGCCCGAGGATATTTCGGTCACACACGCGATGACGGTCTCTGACGAATTTCATTCCCGCTATGACGTCAAATACAAGGAGTACGTCTATCGGATCTGGAATCGTCCCGAGCGGAATCCCTTTCTGTCTGATCGGACATGGCACTACCCGCGACCGATCTCCGATGAGGACTTGATTCGAATGAACAAAGCTGCTCAGAGCTGGATCGGAACGATGGATTTTGCCTCCTATATGGCGGCGGATTCCAAGATCAAGGATTCGGTCCGTACCGTTTATGAGGCTGAGGTCACGCGTGATGGGGATGTCGTTGAATTCCGTGTCAGCGCAAACGGTTTCTTGTATCATATGGTTCGGATCCTGACGGGAACGCTGATTGCCGTTGCGGAAGGCAAGATCGAACCGGAGGAGATCGAAAAAATTACTCATTCCAAGGATCGACGGCTGGCGGGTATTACCGCTCCGCCTCAAGGGTTGTTTTTGAATCGCGTGGTTTACTGAATTTGATTTTTTACTTTATTTTTTGAGAAAGGAGGCTCTTGCAATGAAGCTGTTTCGTGAAATGAGAAAAAAATCGAAAGAGACAGAGAACGAGGAAAATGAATCGTTCTCACAGCGAATCGGTCAGTTCTTCAGTACGGAGCCTCTGAAGGAAAAGGTCCTGCAGCATGAAGATTTTAATGCGGCGGGAGACGTCTATTATGCCAACGTATCCGCCGCGTATAAGGTGGCGCAACGGATTTTGTGGTTATTTTTCGTTTTTTTTATGGTTTTAACCATCGTCCTTAATTATCGGCACATTACCTATGATAATTTCTTTTATTTGATCAAGGATATATCGGGGGCGGCTCAAGCCGGGACAAGTCAGTACGAAACCCTCTCCTATGAGTCGGATTCCAGACAAAACTTTGTGCTGTATCGGGGCGGTGTAGCGACGGTGAGCCCCGCCAAGCTTTCCATCTTTACGGCAACGGGAAGAAGGACACTGAATGCTCCGTCAAGCTACTCCTCGCCTTACGTGATCAGCTCCAATAAATACGTGATGGTGTACGATACGTCGGGTACGACCTTCTCCCTCTATAATACCTTTTCCCGTGTACATACGGAAACATTGGATTATCCCATTACCAACGCGCACATCGCATCCGATGGCTCTTTTGTGATTGTCACGAGAACGGCGGACAGCCGAGCTATGATCTATCTTTACAATAAAAATTTCAAAAGAGTTGCGGAGATACGAGGGGATTATTACGTATTCGATGTAGTGATGAGCGCGGAACAAAAGCAGATGGCACTTTTGACCTATGATATTGGACAAGGAACGGGATGTACAACGCTGTCGGTTTATGATCTGTCAAAAATGGAAAAAGAAAAAGAAATTACCAAGATCGAGCAGCTTGACTATCAAGGAGAATTCCCATTAGCTTGCGGATTTTTGGAGAATAATAATTTCGCAATGCTTACTGATCGATGTATTCGCATTCTGGACGGAGACTATGATATCAAAGAGATCAGTGACGATTATTCGGGTGGCAATATGACGGGATATCACTTGAACGAATCGGGAGTGGCGGTTTGTTATACCGATTCTTCAAGAAATTCCGTGATTGCATTTGACAAATCGGGAAATATGCTGTATAATGATTTCGTTGCGTATACCGTTTCTGATGTGGCGGTATATGAGGAGTATGTTTTTCTTCAGACCGAGCAGGGAGTAACCAGAGTTTACGCCCCGAAGGGAACAGAAGAGCATTTACCCGCAGGACAAGGTAAGCTGTTGATTTACAATGCAGACACGGCGCTTGTTTGCGGAGAATCCAAGGCCGAATATTTGATTTTTAAAAACCGGTAGCAGGCGACTGAAACTTGTGAAGGCTATATATGGTAAATAATGAAAGGTTGTTAAAATGAAATTGAAGTGCATTCCTAATGTTTTATCGGTAGTTCGAATTTGTTTGGTATTTGTTTTCATTACGCTGTTTTTCAGCGAACATATTTATTCCGCACTGTTTGTTTTCTTGCTTGCCGGCGCGACGGATGTTGTGGATGGATATCTTGCGAGAAGAAATAACTGGATCACCAATCTTGGTAAAATTTTGGATCCCCTTGCGGATAAGCTGATGCAGTTCACGGTACTGATCTGTCTTGGAATCAAGGGATTTGTTCCGATCTGGTTTATCATACCGTTCTTCCTGAAGGATTTTGTATCTTTGCTGCTCGGTCTGATCGTGATCAAGAGACGGAGCGTGACCATTGTCAGCAAATGGTACGGAAAACTGACGGTTTGTCTGTTTTACCTGACAATCTTTATCTCCATCGTATGTAAGGAGTATTTTGCTGCTCACACCCTGATGGGCGTACTGTTGTATTTGCCTGCGGTTGTCTTTGCCGTTGCTTCCTTTATCGCCTACGTCAAGCATTATGCATACCTGAAGCATGAGGCACCCAATCCGGGAAAACTGATCAACATTAAAAAGGAACAATAAAGCCATTTGTGGCAATTTTAAGGAAAAACAAGTATGGTTATGTGCTCAAAATGCCACAAGCGTGTGGCTGTGGTTTTTGTAAATAAGCTGGAAAACGGAAATAAAGCGACCGAGGGGCTTTGCCTGAAGTGTGCCAGAGAGCTCGGTATCCCTGTGGATAATATGTTGGGAAACATGATGAACCAGATGGGGATCTCTCCCGATCAGCTTGAAAATATGGAGAGCGAGATCAATCAGTTTCTTGCGGAATCTCCTAATCTTCCTTCGGATAACGATGATCTGGAGGAGGGCGGCGCCCCCGCCATTGACCTTCCGCAGCTGTTTAAGGACGGCAATCTTCCCGACCGCGCGGACGGTGCCGCGGAAGCAAATATGAAAAATCCCCCCAAGCGGGAAGACGCTTCCAAGAAAAAATATAAATTCCTTGATACCTACTGTCGTAATTTGACTCGCAGAGCTCAAATTGGAAAGCTGGATCGGATCATTGGCAGAGACAAGGAGTTGGACCGTGTTATTCAGATCCTTTGCCGCAGACAGAAAAATAACCCGTGCTTGATCGGAGAGCCGGGTGTTGGTAAAACCGCCATTGCTGAAGCACTTGCCCAAAGAATCGCAGACGGGAAGGTGCCCTATAAGCTGAAGGGAAAACAGATCTATCTTGTTGATATGACGGCGTTGGTGGCGGGAACACAATTTCGCGGACAGTTTGAATCCCGTATTCTCGGACTTCTGAAGGAAGTTACTGAAGCGGGAAACGTGATCCTTGTAATCGACGAGGTTCATAATATCGTTGGCGCGGGAGAAGCAGAGGGAAGTGTCAATGCGGCGAATATGCTCAAGCCCGCTCTTTCTCGCGGCGAGATCCGTATCATTGGCGCGACGACGCTGAATGAATACCGAAAATATATTGAAAAGGATTCCGCTCTGGAGCGTCGCTTCCAGCCCGTTACGGTCAATGAACCGTCTGTTGCGGAAACAGTGGAAATGCTGGAGGGGATCAAGCATTATTATGAAGAATTCCATTCCATCAGGATTCCCGATTCCGTGATCCGCCGCGCCGTGGTCCTTTCGGAGCGGTATATTACAGACCGATATTTGCCCGATAAGGCGATTGATTTGTTGGATGAAGCGGCATCCAAGCTGTCACTGAACAGTGCGGAGCTGAATGAGACCCAGCAGATCCGAGAGGAGCTTTTGATCCTTCGTGAGGAACGGGAGGCAATGGAAATCAATCCCCCCACGGAGGAAAAGCAGGCACAAAAATGCTATGAAAAAATTGCAGAGATCAAGGCAAAAGAGATCAAGCTGTCTGACCGTCTCAAGGAGCTGGAGCCCTGTTGTGAGCAGGTCATGCTGACAGAAGCGGACATTGCGGCTGTAATTGAGGTCTGGACGGGTGTTCCCGCAACCGATATTACTGAGAATGAATTTAAGCAGATCGACAAGCTGGAGACGCGCCTCAAGGAACGGATTATCGGTCAGAATGAGGCGGTGGAAGCCGTAGCGAAGGCGATCAAGCGGAATCGGGCGGGGATTTCTTATAAGAGAAAGCCTGTTTCCTTTATTTTCGCGGGCCCGACGGGCGTTGGAAAAACCGAATTGGTGAAAACGCTTGCCGCTGACCTGTTCCATTCTCCCGAAACTCTGATCCGTCTGGATATGTCGGAATTTATGGAAAAGCACTCGGT
>JAZNVA010000165.1:0-2572 GCA_045592565.1 Eubacteriales bacterium
GGACTCGTCACCATCAACAAAAAGGATGCTCGCGTTCTCTTTGACAAGATGATTGACAACACGAAGCATTATTTGACCGAGTATTTTAAGTAAGATCCCGACAACATGGAGCCGACTCACCTGAGTCGGCTCTTTTTGTTCAAAAAAGACTTGTCAAAGGGAATATTTTTTGATATAATATAATAGATCTATCGTTTGATAGGGAAAGAGTATACTGTGAGTTTTTTTGTTTGTACCTTGATCGGATATTTGATGGGAACAGTCAATCCCTCGTATTTCATTGCCCGAAAAAAAGGAATGGATATTCGGGAAAGGGGCTCCGGTAATGCGGGAGCCTCCAACGCGTTGATCGTGCTCGGCAAAATGGTCGGCGTACTTTGCGCGCTGTTTGATATCGGAAAGGCCTTTTTTGCCATCTGGCTATGCGAAAAACTATTTCCCGCGTTTTCGTATGCCTTTGTACTGACGGGAGCTTCTTGCATTCTCGGACATATTTTTCCGTTTTATATGGGCTTTCGCGGAGGAAAGGGCTTGGCTTGCTTGGGAGGAATGATCCTCAAGTTTGATTGGCGGATATTTTTGATCATGCTGGCGGGAGAATTTGTCGTTGCCGTGGTGACGAAATATATCTGCTTTGTACCTATGTCCGCTTCTGTGATCTTTTCCGTTCTGTACGGATGGATGCGGAATGATTGGATCGGAGAGGTGATCTTATTGGCGGTTTCCTGTGTGATCTTATGGAAGCACCGCGAAAATATCCGACGGATCCGAGAGGGGACTGAGGCGCGTTTCAGTATGCTTTGGAATCGTGAGCGGGAAGAAGAACGCTTGCGAGAAAAATACAACGAAGACTTTTAATCATTGACTTTAAACAGGAGCAAAAACAGACCATGATTTGCAATACTATTTTAGATGCCATTGGAAATACCCCCATCATTCGCCTGCAGCACATGACAGGTCCCGATGATGCTGAGATCTTGGTGAAATTTGAGGGATTGAACGTAGGCGGCTCTATCAAGACGAGAACGGCTTACAACATGATACGGGATGCCGAGCTTCGCGGATTGATCACACCCGATACCATTATCGTGGAGCCCACCAGCGGCAATCAGGGAATTGGACTTTCCTTGGTCGGCGCAGTGAAAGGCTATCGGGTAAGGATCATTATGCCCGATTCGGTGAGCGAGGAGCGGAAAAAGCTGATGGAGCATTACGGCGCAGAGGTGATTCTGGTACACGATGCGGGAAATATTGGGTTGTGCATTGAGGAATGTCTGCAACTGGCGTTGAAGATGAAGGAGGAGGATCCTCGCGTATTCGTTCCCCAGCAGTTTGAGAACCCTGCCAACCCCGCCATTCAGCGTCAGGGAACGGGGGTGGAGATCCTTCAGCAGGTAGGGAAGCCCATTCACGGCTTTTGCTCCGGCATCGGAACCGGCGGAACGATTACGGGAATCGGCGAGACGCTCAAGGCGAGAAATCCCGAAATGACCATCTGGGCGGTAGAGCCTGAAAATGCCGCGATCCTGTCGGGAGGCTCTATTGGAACCCACGTGCAGATGGGCATCGGAGACGGCGTGATTCCTGCCATTTTGAATCAGGAGATCTATGACGAGGTTTGTATCGTCAAGGATGAGGAAGCCCTGCAGGCTGCCAAGGATCTGGCAAAAAAGGAGGGCATCATGTGCGGCATCAGCAGCGGAACCAACGTAGCTGCTGCTATGCGCCTTGCAAAGAAGCTGGGACGGGGCAAAACGGTGGTTACCGTGCTTCCCGATACGGCAGAGCGATATTTCTCCACACCTTTGTTTGAAGCATTTGAATAAAAAAGAACCGCAGAGTTTTCTCTGTTGTCCTTAACGGAGAAATTGAAGGCACAGAAAGTCGGCAGAGAAAACACTTGTTTTCTCTGCCGATTTGTGATATAATGGAAGCGATAAAACTTTGGAGGAGTAAGTATGTCGCTTGATTACAACGAAAAGAATATTACTCTTGCAAAAAATCTTCGTAAAAATGCTACACCGCAGGAGAACCATCTGTGGTACGATTTTCTATCAAAATATGAAATCAGATTTCAAAGACAAAAAGCCATAGACAATTTTATTGCGGATTTTTACTGCCACAAAGCCAAACTGATCATAGAAATTGATGGGTCACAGCATTATACCGAAGAAGGCAGACAAAAGGATGAATTTCGTACTGAAATCCTTGAAGGTTATGATCTGAAAGTCATACGGTTTACCAACCGACAGATCAACACAAACTTTCGTGGTGTCTGGGAGTATATCGATCCCGCCGTAAAAGCCTCCCTCCGAGAGGGAGGGGGACCGCGTTAGCGGTGGAAGGAGCCTGCGTGACTTTAGGTTTGGATAAATCTTATTGTATCGCGCTCTCCCTCAGTCGCCTACGGCGCCAGCTCCCTCCCGGAGGGAGCCTTTGGGTGCGCGCAACCTTAGGGGTATGGGCTTTGCCCGAAGCGTTTGTAATACAAATGCGAAACTGGCGATAAACAGAAAGATAAATAAGAATTTGCGGAGGAGAACGCATAAAGTCGGATCGTAGCCATGTCGTT
>JAZNVA010000166.1:0-2085 GCA_045592565.1 Eubacteriales bacterium
CAACGCTGATGTTCGTCAGGCACTGTCTAAGGTCATCAACCGCGAAGAAATTGTAAACAAGGTAGTATTTGCTAAGGCTGCTTCCGGTGTCGTTCCTTACGGTATTTTTGACAAGAACACCAAGAAGGATCTGTTCCGCGAAGAAGGCGGCGAGCTGATTTCCGCTCAGGCTGATATTTCTGCAGCAAAGGATCTGCTGAGCAAAGCAGGTGTCGATGCTTCCAAGTTTATGTTTGCCATTTCTGTTCCCTCTTATGATGAGGTTCACGTGGAAATCGCAAAATGTGTTCAGGCAGCATGGGAATCACTCGGATTCCACGTTGCAATCAATGCGATCGACGTTATCGAGAATCCGGAAAAGGACATTGACAAGACTACAAAAGCGCCGATTACAGGAATCATGGATGATCTGTTTATGACCGCTTATTATAACAAGCAATTTGAGGTTGCAGCATTTGATTTTGTTGCGCCCAGTGCATCTGCCCTTTCTGTTCTTGCTCCTTTTGCAAAGACTTATACGGGATTTGCAACCATTGATGGCGAAATTGCAACTCATGTAACCGGTTATGACAGCACCGAATACAATGAAAAGATCGAGGAAGCATACAAGACCGTCGATGCCAAGGAGCGTGCAAAGCTTCTTCATGAGGCCGAGGAGATTTTGGTAGAGGATATGCCTATCATTCCGATCATTTTCAACCAGAATGCCAAGTTGATAAGCAAAGAGATCTCCAAATATAAATTCGATTATTACGGAGCTCCCAACTTTGCAAAATTGAAACTGAAGGATTACGAAAATTACATTCCCGCTGAGGAATAATCTTCGCTCAAACGGCTGGTCGTTATTTTACGGCCAGCCGTTTTTATAATGATATTTAATATTATTTTAAAAAAACTCTTGAAATAAACACTGAAATATGATATACTTTATTCTAAGGCAAAAGTTATCATTTTGATTCTGCTGTCAATTTATCAATTTTTCTGGAAAGGCAAAAAAATGAGCAATTGGTTGAATTTGGAGAAAAAAACTGTTATTATTACTGGTGGTGCATCCGGTATTGGATATGCAACGGTTGAGGAATTTATCAGAAACGGCGCCAATGTCGTTGTAAGCGACATCAATCCTGTGGCACCTGTATTTTCCGAAGCGAAGGAGGGGCAAGTCCTTTATGTTCCTACCGATGTCACAAACCGTGAAAGTGTATGTAATATGGTCGCTAAGGCTGTTGAAGCCTTCGGAACGATCGATGTGCTTGTGAACAATGCGGGTATCAATATTCCCCGCCTTTTGGTCGATGAGGCAGGACAATATGAGTTGGACGATAACGTGTGGAACAAGGTAATGGACGTCAACGTCAAGGGACTTTTCTACTGTTCTCAGGAGGTTGCCCGTGTGATGCTAAAAAACGGAAGCGGTGTCATTGTCAATATGTCTTCTGAGTGTGGATTGGAAGGTTCTGAGGGACAGAGTGTGTATGCCGCAACCAAGGGGGCCGTCAACGCGTTGACTCGCTCTTGGGCAAAGGAGCTGGGTAAGAAGGGTATCCGTGTGGTTGGTATTGCCCCCGGTATCCTGGAAGCAACCGGACTTCGTACGCTTTCTTATGAGACCGCTCTGGCTTACACCCGCGGAATTACCGTAGAGCAGCTTCGTGAGGGGTATAACAAAACCGGCACCACGCCTTTGGGACGTTCCGGAAAACTGTCTGAAATTGCTTCCACCGTTGCGTTTATGGCAAGTGAACAAGCCTCCTATATTCATGGAGTTACCTTAAACGTTGCCGGCGGTAAAACGAGAGGATAAAAAACAAGGAGTATTCCATGGAAAAAGCAAAGCTGGAACGCATCAACGAGTTGGCGAGATTGTCCAAAGAACGAGAGCTGACGGATGATGAACGCGCGGAGCAATATGAGCTTCGGCAGGAATATCTGAATGAGATCCGTCTTTCCTTTGGTGCGATGCTGGATAATACGGTGATTCAATATCCCGACGGAAGTCGAAAATCCTTAAAAAAGGATCAGAAATAAAAAATATACGGTCTGCATTGCAGACCTTATATTTTTGTTGTAAGACGAAAACCACGC
>JAZNVA010000167.1:0-14014 GCA_045592565.1 Eubacteriales bacterium
ATCGAAAATATGACAGAGTGCGGGGAGTTGGGAAATGTCTGGGGCGGTCCTATCGCATTCCCATTGAGAAATCGCACGCGAAGTGATCCCAAGATACTCTGCAAGCTGTTCCTGCGTAATATCCTTCTCGCGACGCAGGCGCTTTATGGTTGAACCAATAGACATAATAGTGTCCTCCAAAAAAGTATTCAAAAGCGCTTTTGTGATTTTATTATATCAAATTTCAAAAATAATTCCACGAAGTGTTTGTTGAGGCAAAGTATAGTTTTACTTTGATTTTCAAAGATATTATATCATAAACGGTATAATAATGCAAGAAAAAAGACATGCTCAAAATGAACATGTCTTTTTCAATATAACCTGCTTTATCGCAGGTGCGCCAAGTGCCGTTCTCTTTTTTTATTACAGTGTTTTAACAAACGCTTCGATCCGCTCCAGGGCTTGGGTGATGTGCTTGATGGAGTAGGCGTAGGAAATACGGGCAAATTTCTCGCCACCCTTGCCAAATGCAGAGCCGGGGACGATGGCGCATTTGTAATCATAGAGGAGTCGATTGCAGAATTCCTCTCCTGACAGACCGAAGGCTCCGATCTTGGGGAAGATATAAAAGGCGCCCTTGGGTTCAAAGGATTCCACGCCGATGCTTTTGAGACCGTTGTAAATATAACGCCGACGGCGATTGTATTCATCCACCATCGTGCGAATATCGTCGTCTCCGTTCTTCAGCGCCTCAATGGCGGCAAACTGCGCGGTGGTAGGGGAGGACATAATGCCGTACTGATGAATTTTCAGCATTTGCTCCGCAATAGGCGCGGGGGCGCAAAGATAGCCCATGCGCCAGCCCGTCATGGCGTATGCTTTGGAAAAACCGCTGGCAATGATCGTTCGCTCCCACATACCCTCCAAGGAGGCGATGGAGCAGTGGCTGCCCACGTAAGTCAACTCAGCATAGATCTCGTCGGACAGGATCAAAATGTTCGTATCCCGCAGGACCGTTGCGATCTCCGCCAGCTCCTCTCGGGTCATAATAGCACCCGTGGGGTTATTGGGATACGGCAACACCAGCATTTTCGTTCTGGGAGTGATCAGCGCCTTGAGCGCTTCGGGGTCGATCTTGAACTCGTCTTCAAATTTGGTTTCTAAAATAACGGGAACGCCTCCCGCCAGCTTGACCAACGGAGCGTAACAAACGAAGGAAGGGGTAGGAACGATGACCTCGTCTCCCGCCTCGATCACAGCGCGGAAGGCAATATCGATCGCCTCACTTCCGCCCACAGTAACGATCACCTCTTTTGCGGGATCATAGGAGACGTCAAAGCGGCGGCTCATATAGTGAACGATCTCCTGTCGGAGCTCCATCAGACCCGCGTTAGCGGTATAGTAGGTCTTTCCCCGTTCCAGACTCTCAATTCCCGCCTCGCGGATGTGCCAAGGGGTTTGGAAATCGGGCTCGCCTACGGTCAGTCCCACCACGTCCTGCATGGTGGACATCAGATCAAAGAATTTACGGATACCGGATTTTTCGGTACTTACTACGGTTTTGGAAAGCGCTTTGGAATAATCGATCATCAGCTTAAGGTTCCTCTCTCGTCTTGCTCGGGCGTCTCGTATAAAACACCCGTATCCTTGTATTTGTGGAGTACGAAATGGGTGGCGGTAGAGATCACAGCCTCAATGGGGGCGAGTCGCTGGGAAACGAAGAAGGAGATATCCTTCATCGATTTTCCTTCTACTACCACGGATAGGTCGTAGACACCCGACATCAGATAAACCGACTTGACCTCGGGATAGTTGTAGATCTTCTCCGCGACACGGTCGAAGCCGCGGTCTCTTTGGGGCGTCAGCTTTACTTCAATGATGGCGGTGACCGATTCTTTGTTGGTCTTTTCCCAGTCAATGATGGTCTTATAATCGAGAATGGTTCCGTTTGCTTCCAGCTCTGCGATTGTTCTCCTGACTGTTTCTTCAGGACAGTCCAGCATGACGGAAAGCTGCGCAGGAGTCAGGCGTGCATCCTGCTCCAAAAGCTTTAAGAGTTCAAATTTCATGAGTCTCCTTTCAAGTGGGAAAGCGCGTTTACGCGCGGTGTAGATTTTTGGTGATATTTTCGTAGGAAAGACCGTACTTGTCGGCAATATCCCGCGCGTAGCTCTTTCCGTCGGGCTTGGTACGGCGGATCTTGAAGGAGCGCTTTCCTTCCTCGATGCCTGCCACAAGCGTATCGATCCTGGAGCCGCCATCGGGGGCGGTACGGGTGTTGATGGTGTCGATCTCCGCCGCCAGCTCATGAAGGTGCGTGGAGAACAGACAGCGACAGCCTACGCGGGAAAATCCCGCCAGAACCTCCGCGGCGATATAGGATGCTTCAAAGGCGCCTGTGGAAGAGAGAGATTCGTCCAGAAGAACGAGGCTTCTCTCGGTCACCTTCTCAAAAATATCCCGCAGGCGTGCGCACTCCTCTCCCAGACGTCCCTTGTCGATGGTATCCTCCGCTCCCGTGGGGAAGTGTGTAAAGATGCCATCACAGACGCTGACGACAGCACTTTTTGCGGGAACGAACATACCAAGCTGCATCATCGCCTGTGCCAATCCAACGGCGCAGGTGATGACCGATTTTCCGCCTCGGTTGGGCCCCGTCAGTACGAAGATCAGAGCATCGTCGGGATCGAAGGACACGTCGTTGTCCACCATCTCGTCATCCACCTTGACGGCAACGCATGGGTTGTAGAGTCCCTCTGCCACAAAGATCGGGCGATCCTGCTCGATCTGCGGTACACAAAGGGGAAGCCCCTTGCTTTGCAGATAGCGCAAAAAGAGGGTGCCGCGAACGAGAAACTCGATCTCAGGCATGAGATTCAAAAGAAAATCCGTATTTTCCAGCACATAGGACTGAACGATCTTCTTCCAGGAGCGCAGAGATTGCTTGTAGACCTCGTTGATGGCGGAATTAAACGCCAGTGAGAGCGCGGTCTTTTGATTCTCGGATTGCTTTTTACCGAAGGGGACCAGACTTGCGATACAAGTATATTCGTCGTCCTTGAAGCTCAGACGCAGGATCTTTTCCAGAACGTCGCCCGAGCGGAATGCCTCGGAGTTGACCGAAAGTACCCCCGCGCTGGCGGGACGAAGCTGGGCGTCCAGATTCACGCCGATGGTCACGCTCTTGATGTCGCGAACGCGCTCGGTCAGCTCGGAAAGCTTTTTGTTCAGCTCGGCGTAATACTCGCTGTTCACAAGCTCATAGATCCTCTGCGCCAATGTGGAAAAGGCGCGGCTCTTCAGAGAACCGATCAGAGGAGATAGTCCCTCGTTGAGTGTGGTGAGACAGGAAATATACAGCTCGATCTCGGTGATGCTCTCCAGATACGACTCGGTATCGCCGCTGTCTGCTTCCAGACGGCGAAGCTCCATAATGTCGGTGAGGATCGGGATCAACCGATTGAGGGTAGCAGAAAGCTCGGGATGTGCCAGCATATCCTCAAAGACCTCAGTGCGGTGGGCGATCACTGCGGGATCGGTGGTGAAATATTCGCAAAGATCGGAATTTTTCAGGCTCAGGATCTCGGAAAGCCCCAGCTCCTCCAGAACAGAGGCGTCAATATAGGGCTTGTCCTTTCCGTGGTAATGGGCAGTCTGTGTTTCCTCGTCAGGGTAGATCAGACTGAATTTTGACAGATCGGTGGTCATAGGCGGTTCCCTTTAGAGCAGGATCCGAAGCACGACTGCCAGAGCGACCTGCAGGACGAAGATCACGGGAATGCCGATCATGAACTTCGCGTGCTTGGTCTTATGACGGATCAGCTGCATGGTGACGAACATGGCAACGGATCCTCCCAGCGCGGAGAGCAACAGCAGAGTTGCCTCGGGGGTGCGGTGACGGGGATTGTGCTTGGCGGCAAACTTGTCGTAGATACAGACCACCACCGAGATCACGGAAATGGCGATCAGATAACCCATCAGAATCTTAAAAAACATCAGAGAGTCCTCCTTGTTTGCTTGGTTAGTTTTTCTTTGCGGGGAAGCTGTCCTTCAGTCCTACCACGCGGTTAAAGGTATTTTCGTGCTTGGTGTCCTTGCAGTAGTACCCGTCACGGACAAACTGGAACTTCTCGCCCGCCTCCGCTTCGGCAAGAGAGGGCTCTACCAGAGCGCCCTCCACCGTGGTGAGAGAATCGGGGTTGAGATAGTCGTTATAGGTTTTATCCTCGGGAATGGCGTTGACGTTCTCAATGGTAAAGAGACGGTCGTAGAGCTTCAGTGTCACGGGCTTTGCCACGGTGGCGGAGAGCCAGTGAATGGTTCCCTTGATCTTTCTGCCATCCAGAGGATTGCCGTTTCTTGCATCCAGATCGGCGGTACAGCGGATCTCCGTAACGTTGCCCGCCTCGTCCTTGACGATCTCGTTGCAACGGACGATATAAGCGCCCATCAGACGAACCTCGCCGTCGGGCTTCATGCGGAAGAATTTGGGAGGCGGAACCTCGGCAAAGTCTGCCGCGTCGATATAAAGCTCACGGGTAAAGGGCAGGGCTCTCGTACCCGCCTCGGGATTCTGCGGATTGTTGGGCAGGTCGAAATATTCTACCTGATTTTCGGGATAGTTGGTAACTACGACCTTGATGGGGTGCTGAATGGCAATGCGGCGGGGTGCCTTCTCATTCAGCTCCTCGCGGATGGCATGCTCCAGCATACTGATATCCACCAGACTGTTTGCCTTGGAGATACCTGCGGCGCGGACAAAGTTGAAGATCGCCTCAGGAGTGTATCCGCGGCGACGCAGACCGCAAATGGTGGGGAGACGGGGATCGTCCCAGCCGTCCACCATATTGTTCTCCACCAGATAGCGCAGATACCGCTTGGACATGACGGTATTGGTCACGTTCAGACGGGCAAATTCTCTCTGCTTCGGCTGAGGAGCGGGGAATCCGATATTTTCAATGACCCACTCGTACAGCGGACGGTGGTTCTCAAATTCCAGAGAACAGAGGGAGTAGGTAATGCCCTCCAGCGCGTCCTGAATGGGGTGCGCGTAGTCGTAAAGGGGATAGATGCACCACTTGTCGCCCTGACGGTGGTGAGAGACGTGAACGATACGGTAGATGGCGGGGTCTCTCATGTTGATGTTGGGAGACGCCATGTCGATCTTGGCGCGCAGCGTGCGGCTTCCGTCGGGGAACTCGCCCGCCTTCATGCGGCGGAACAGATCGAGATTTTCCTCTACCGAGCGATTGCGGTAGGGGCTTTCCTTGCCCGCCTCGGTGAGTGTTCCTCTGTATTCCTTCATCTCATCGGCAGACAGGTCGCATACGTACGCTTTGCCGTCCATGATCAGCTTTTCTGCGTACTCATAACACTTGTCAAAATAGTCCGAGCCGTAGAAAATACCGCCCGTGGGAACAGCGCCCAGCCAAAGCAGGTCACGGTAGATGGAATCCACGTACTCGGTATCCTCTTTGGAGGGATTGGTGTCATCGTAACGGAGATTGAATTTGCCCCCGTACTTTTTCGCTGTCTCCCAGTTGATGAGGATCGCCTTGGCGGAACCGATGTGGAGATATCCGTTGGGCTCGGGAGGAAAACGGGTGTGGATCTTGGTTTCGGGACGCTCGGCAAGATCGGCGTCAATGATATCGTGTATAAAATTGCTTGCAATTTCTTCCATGGTTTTGCTACCTCGTAACTTCTATATTTTTCTGCTTACAGCGTATTCATCATGTGCTCAATGCGAGCTGCCACCCGCTCTTTACCGAGGATCTGCATCACGGTATACAGGTCGGGCGCGTTCATCTTGCCCGTGACGGCAAGGCGGAGGAACATGCTCACGTCTGCCACACTTCCTCGGAAGGCGGTGGGATCCGCCCGATATGCCTTCATGTCGGGAGTAAAGCCAAGGCTTTCGCCGATCGCCTTGACCTTGTCAAACCAGACGTTCATATCGTCCGCTGTGTCGTAGCCCGCGAGAAAGGCGGAAAGAGTCGCCTTGATATCGGCTCTGTCAAACTGCTCGGGATAGTCGCATTCGGGAGCAAAGAACGCATCGTAGAAGAAGCCCATGTAAGGCTTGGCGTCTGCCCACGTGGCAAGGTCCTTTCTTGGCTTCTTTCCGCCGCGACCGATGGCGAAGATCTTTTCGGCATAAGCGGGATCTGCCGCCAGCTCCTTTCCAAACTCGGGATCGAATTCCAGCGCCCACTTGGTCACAGCCGCCGTCACGGTTGCCGCGTCCATGCGGGAGATGACGTTCTTGGAAACGTCGTTGAGCTTATTGAAATCAAACAGACAGCCCGATACCGACATTTTTTTGATGTTGAAGGGGAACTCCCGATAGCTCTTGTCGGGGTTCTGCATTCTCCACTCCTCGTAGTTGGAGTTGAGCAGCGTCATCACGTACTCGCAAACTGCCTCGGGGCAGTAGCCCAGGCGGGTGTAGTCGTCCATGTTGGCGCCCATATCTCTCTTGGAGAGCTTCTTTTTGTTTCCTGCCTCGTCCAGACGCATGATCTGAGCGATGTGCATATATTTGGGCAGCTTGAAGCCCAGATAACGGAAGAGCTGAATGTGCTTGGCAAGGCTGGGGAGCCACTCCTCGCCACGAATAACGTGGGTGGTGCCCATCAGGTGGTCGTCCACCGCGTGCGCAAAGTGGTAGGTGGGGATCCCGTCGGATTTCAGCAGAACGAAGTCCTCGTCGTTTTCGGGGATCTCCATATTTCCCTTGACAAGATCGGTGAATTTGGTCTTTTTCTCGGGATCACCGTCGGCAAGGATCCGCAGAACGAAGGGATCGCCCGCCGCAAGGTGGGCTTCCACCTCCTCCATGGTTATGGAGCGGTTCTTCAGCATCTCGGCGCGCTTTGCCTCTGCCTGCGCTTGCCAGTCCGTGTTTTTGATCTCCTCTTTTTTGTTGATTTGGTGAAGCTGATCCAGCTCCTCCTCGGTGGTAAAGCAGGGATACGCCTTGCCCTCCCGAACCAGCTGCTTGGCAAATACGTGATAGATCGGTCCTCTCAGGCTCTGCTTGTAGGGACCGTAAATGCCCTTGTCGCAGATTCTTCCGTCCTCACCGATCATGGCGCCCTCGTCAAAGGTCACGCCGTAGACCGACAGCGTACGGATCAATGCCTCCGCCGCTCCGGGGACCTCTCGCTTGGCGTCGGTGTCCTCAATGCGGAGGATCAATACGCCGCCGCTCTGGTGTGCCAGACGCTCCGCAACGGTAGTGGGGAACAGTCCGCCGAAATGCACAAATCCCGTGGGGCTGGGAGCAAAACGGGTGACCTTGGCTCCCTCGGGGAGCTGCCGAGACGGAAATTTCGTCTCCATGTCGGAGGGGAGCTCGGTTACGTTGGGAAAGAGAAGCTCCGCAAGTCTGTTGTAATCCATAGTTATCATGTTTCCTTTCGGTTGATATCGGTTAAAATTGATTGATAATTATTGCTCTTCAAAAATAATATGCCGCCTCGTCCAGCGCATCGCTCAAGCTTGCGGTGGGGCCGTGACCGGGATAAATGGTCAGATCCTTGGGAAGCGTTCGCAAAAATGTAAGAGAACTTGCCATCTGAGCGTCACTGCCACCCCAGAGATCACACCGACCGATGGTGTTGGAAAAGAGGGTGTCTCCCGTGATCAGTGACTCTCCGCAAAGATAACAGCAGGAGCCGAGGGTGTGTCCCGGTGTATGAAAGACGGTGATCACATCGTCTCCAAGCGGGATTTTATCACCGTCCTTCAGCAGACGCTCCGCCGCGCCAAAGCTTCTTTCCTGACGGTAGAAGTCATAAAAGGCGTTCTTTCTGCCGTCGGTGAGCATGATGGCATCTTCCTCGTGAATGTAGGCGGGGAGGTGTGTAGCGGCTCGAAGGGTGTCAAGAGAGAGCACGTGATCAAAGTGTCCGTGTGTCAGAAGGATTCCTTCCAGACGGGCGTTCTCGGCATTGACAGCTTCCAGCAGGGCACGGACGGATACCGCGGGATCCACCGCAAGGGCGCACCGATCGGAAATCAGCAGATAGGTGTTGGCGCCAAAGGATTGCTCGCAGACGGGAACGACTCGGATCATAAACGCATCTCCCTTACAAAATACTTCAAAATATTATACCACAAATAGGCGAAAAAGTCTATACCATCAGCAATTTTTTTCATTTTTTTTACATTTTTGGAGGAGAAAACGGAATATCCCTTGAAAAAGAGGGGGGAGTTTGGTATAATGAGAGCAGAAAAGATCGAAGGGAGGGGAAGATATGACCGATTTTTTTGCTCAGAGGAGCATTCACGGTACTGTCACCAATATTGGAGAGCTGTTGCGGAATTCCGATAAGCTTTTCGCGATGCGGCTTCTTGGCTGCGAGAAAAAATATACCGACGGCAGCTGCTCGGACTATGAGTTTTTTGCCGAATGGGAGAGAGTGCTTCCCCTTTGCGCGGGAACGGGAGTTTGCGCCGTTTATGGAGAAGAACAGAAATTACTGGGGCTGTCCGCGGGGGATCCTCTTATCGATGCATGGCGAAAAGGGAACGATCGTTTGGCGGAGGGAAGGGTGAATTTTTGGGAAAAAACTTGCTTGCCGTCTATATACTCTCTTAATAAATTTGTGTCGAATTATGTAAGAAAACATGAAAACGTCAATTCTTTATATGAGGATATCCGTAAGGATTGGCAAGAATATTTATGTGCCGAAAAATCAAAATCAGTTCACATTGTAATTTTGCTGAACTCATTGAAATTTCAAAAACCGAATCCGTATTCCGCCTCGATGATCTGGAGGAAAAATCACGTCGAAAAATGGAATCAAGAGGAAGAAAGCGTTTTTTTGACACAACTGTTGATTGACGGACTTCTTACACTAAAAAAATACAAAAAGGAACCTGTTTTACATTTGTATGCGGGAGAGATCGAGGTCGCCGATGCTACCGTAGATTATCTGCTGGAGCATGACCTGATAGACGGGCAGATCCGCCTGGGCGTTTCCTCTCATAGCGATCCCGAGCATCTTGTCATGCGCATGGAGAGGTGGAGCGGAAAGCGGGTAACCGCCGCGCTTGTCCTGCCCACGGCTGAACTGGACGAGGGGTTGGAGGAACGACTGTTCCGTCTGTTTTGTACCTATCCCGCAGGGGGACTTCGTTTTGGGGGGATTCTGACCGACGCGCCTCTGATCGAAGCATATCACGCTTCCTTTGATCGCCGTTTCCGAGTCGCACTGACTCGCCTCGGCGCCACGCCGTCTGCGGCAGAGCAGATCGCCCGAGCATTTTATGCTGTAACACAATAAAAAAGAACCCAATCGACGATTGGGTTCTTTGTTTATTTTATTCGGCAAATACGGTCTCCCGACTTCTCAAAAACCGCCGTTTCGTAAAGAGACAGATGGCAATCCATGGGGATCCCGTCCAGCGTCACCGTTTCGGTTGGATCGGCGGAAAGGTTGGCGATCCAGAAATAGCGGCTACCATTTTCGGCTTCCTTGACCGCGGTGAGGGTATAGGAATGACAATCCACGCGGGGCAATTCGGGATCCAGCTCGGATAGGAGCTTCTTCCATAGCCGTACGCGGTGATGGGTGAAAAATCCGCTGCCGAATTTGTTACGGGCGGGATAGACGAGAATCTGTCCGCCATTTTCGTTATTATAGGAAAACAGTGCGGGAAAGCGGTTGCCGAGGGGATCAAGAAATTCCGAATGCAGACGGACACGGGGGGACAGATCTGTTTCGTACCAGCAGTCGATGGGAATACGGGATGGCACTCGAATAGGGGTTCCGTCCTCGCGCGTGATCTCCGAAAACAACTCGGCGTTGACCACGGTTTGCCGCGGGGACATGGCGTTGATGCCGATATGGGCGCCGAAGCCGCGTTCCAGCAAAATATTTGCCGCGTCACCGTCCAGAAATAACTTGCCTCTCAGGAGAGTATCCAGCTCGCTATCCGAGAGAAATCCCGCGGAAAAGCCATCCAGAGCTACTATACCGTCCTTGATTTGATTGGGCGCGAGATATCGGCAGGGAACGCCCATGCGCAGAAGATAGGAATCCAAAGAACGGTTCGTGCCGCCCATTATCTCATAGGATTCTCCTTTTCTGAAACGGTATTGTGTTCCGCTTTTAGGAGAGGTTGGAATGATCACACCTCCGTCGGGACAATGCATCAGATCGAGAGAGGTCAGCGTATCCAAGCCCTTCTTTTCTTGGATTAGCATGGCTTCGTACAGTGGCTCGTCGGAAAGTGCGCCCCCGTCAAGATCGTAAAGGGAAAGCGTTGTTTTCTCACAGCCAAGAAAGGCGGAAAGGGAGAGCTGCATGGCGGTAGCCGCTGCCGATTTTGCCCAGACGGTAAAGCGAGTGTTTTCGATCTCGGGGCAGAATGCCGCGTCCGGTACGCCGTCCGCGTCCACTTGCTGTATCGTTTGCGCCAAAAATTGATAGCACATGACAAAATCGCGGGGATCCTTTTCTCCGTATGGACCGAAATGAGGGCGGAGAATGGGGATATCGTTGCCACAAAGCGCGGTAAGAAAACGATTCCACGGTCTGCCTTCGGCGGCGTGTACGTCGGGACGGCTGGTCATTTGTGCAAGGCGGGTGTGGGGGCTGACCGATTTTACGGTTTTGCGGATCCACTCCGCCGTATCACAGACCGTCTCACCCAAAAATTCATGGTACCGAGCGCGAACGGGCGAGGTGGATCCGACTTCGGTCATTTCCGCTACCAGTGTTTCTCTTGTATAGCTTGTATGATTGGCTTCATTGAAGCGACGAATATGCTCATCGCAAAAGCAGTAAAAGTCAAGATAGGGGGAGTCGCCCTCTTTTGCCGCCCACAGCGGAGTGCCGTGGTTATGAAGGCGCAGATCATCGTCCAGCCAGATCACGTCCGGTTCTGTTTCCGCCCATAGACGAAGCCTCTTTTCCGTTTGCTTACGGAATTTTCTTCCGAGAGGACAAGCGCAGCCGTGGGCAGGTCTGCCGCGGTGATCCACCAAGCACTCCCAATCATACTTCTCGGTAAAATCCGCACCGCCGCAAATCGAGCCAAGAAGATTCTGAAAATTGAGGTGATAGCCGATCCCCGCCTCGCGAAGACGGGCGATAAAGGGAAGCATTTGCGCCCTTGCATCGGCGGTTTCCTCAACCGTGTCCGACATATAGTACCAGTTTGGATCCAGCGCCACGTAAAACATGACCGCCTCCGTCGAGGTTCGCTCGCAGAACGCCAAAAGCTCCTGGAATCGGCGCTCGGCGCATCGCTTGTCGAAATGTGGTGGAATGGGAAGATAATATCGAAGAATATATCCGTGCTTTTTCATACCAAGATCTCCGCTTTTATCGTTTTTTCTTTCCGTTTCCCAGCTCGTTCCAGAGGGTAAAGCCCAGGATCAGCGCGCCGCCCACGATCTGCAGGGGCGTGATGGTTTCGTGCAGCACTACTATCGAGACGAGGATCGCCACAAGGGGATCAATGTAGCTCAGGATTGCCGCTTTTTGACCGGGAAGCTCCTTGAGGGAAGAGAAATACATGCAGTAGGTCATTCCCGTGTGGATCAGTCCCACGATCAGTAGACAAGCCCAGCCCCTCCCGCTCATGGATCCAAGCGTAACACCTCCCGTGAGAGCAACGTAAGGGATGAGGATCAGGATGGCGGCAAGAAACTGTAAAAAGGTGCGGTGGATGCCCGCAACACCCTTGATAAACTTATTCAAAAGCATAACGGCGGCATAGAAGCAAGCTGCGCCAAGTCCGAACAGAATTCCGATCAGGTGCGTACCTCCCGCGCCCAGACCGCCCACGTCAATGATCAGTACCACACCAACGGTGGACATAGCGAAGCAGACGATCTGCTTTGCCGACATTCTCTCGTGAAAGAGGATCGGGCAGATGAGTGTGACCAGAACGGGAGCAAAATAGTAGCTCAATGTTGCCGCCGAAACGGTGGTGTACTTATAGGCTTGAAACAGCAGGATCCAGTTGATCCCCATCGCCATGCCCGAGGCGAGAAGGAGAGGAAGCTCCCGCTTGATGGCGCGGAAGGGGATCCTTTGTCGAGTGACAAGCAGGATCGCCCCGATAAAGAGCGCGGCAAGGATCGCCCGATAGAGGGCAAGCTCCCCTGAGGACACCGAAATATTACGCACGAAGGGCGCAAGGGTGCCGAAGATCGCCATGGATATGACCATGAGAAAACGAGAATCCTTCCAGAATTTCATAAAGACTCCTGAGATGATGAGATTATGTTTATTGTATCACCGCAGACGGACTTTGTCAAGTTTTTGTTGACCTTTTTGGGGATCGGTGGTATAATATTGGCAGAAAAAGTGAAGGGAGAGCGTACATGAAAAAAAAGGAGACCTTTTGTCAGCTATATACGCCCGAGGGCGAGATGCTGTTGGAGCGAGGGGAGGCGCATATTCCGTGGAATACTTATCCTCGCCCGCATCTGCGGCGGCAGTCGTATTTCTGCCTGAACGGATACTGGGAGTTTGCGCTGTCCGAGTCGGGGGAGATCCCCGCGCTTTGGAAGGAGAGGATCCGCGTGCCCTTTGTACCGCAATCTTCCCTTTCGGGAATCGGCAGAGCGATCCCGCAGAGCGTGACGCTATGCTACCGACGTACCTTTTTCTTGCCCTGTGGCGCAGGAGGGGAGCGGACGCTTCTCCACTTCGGAGGAGTGGATCAGATCGCCCGCGTGTATCTGAACGGAGTTTTCCTCGGGGAACACACGGGAGGCTATCAGGGCTTTTCCTTCGACGTGACCGAGAATCTGCGAGAGGAAAACGAGCTGACGGTTCTGGTTCGTGACGAGTTGGACAAAAAAATTTTGCCCTACGGAAAGCAAAAAGAAAAGAGGGGCGGTATGTGGTATACCCCCGTGTCGGGGATCTGGCAGACGGTTTGGCTGGAGCGGGTACCCGATACCTATATCCGAGACCTTACGGTGGTGACCGAGGGGGATTCTGCAACGGTTCGCGTGGATGTTTGCGGGGCAGACGTGCCGAGGGGTGAGGTCGTTCTTCATCTGCCCGAGCAGGACGCAGTCTTTCCGCTGGAGGGGGGCGTTGTCCATGTTCGCGTTCCAAACCCCGTTCTCTGGTCGCCTGAAGATCCGCATTTGTATGAGATAACAGTCAAGGTAGGAGAGGACGCGGTGGATTCTTATTTTGCCCTTCGCACCTTGGAGACCAAGATCGTCAACGGAAAGCCGCGACTTTGCCTGAACGGAGAGCCCTATTTCTTCCACGGACTTCTGGATCAGGGATATTTCAGCGACGGCATTTTCTTGCCTGCTTCACCCGAGGGATATGAGCGGGATATTCTTGCCGCCAAGGCGCTGGGCTTTACGATGCTGCGAAAGCATATCAAGGTAGAGCCCGAACAGTTTTATTACGATTGCGACCGTCTGGGTATGGTCGTGTTTCAAGATATGGTAAACAACGGAGACTATTCTTTTCTGCGGGATACCGCACTGCCTACCGTAGGAAAAAAGCGCCGGAATGACCGCCGCCTGCACCGAGACACCGAGTCGAGGGAAGCGTTTCTGCGGTGCATGGAGGAAACAGTGGAGCGGTTATCCTTCCATCCGTCGGTATGCTATTGGACGATCTTCAACGAGGGATGGGGACAGTTTGATCATGCTTCCGCCTATGAGCGGTTGCGGAAACTGGATGACACACGGTGGATCGACAGCGTATCGGGATGGTTTTTGCCGCGAAAGGGAGACGCCGTCAGCGACGTTGATAGCGCCCACGTCTATTTTAAGCCTTACCGATTTACCCCCACCCGCCTGCCCGCCGTGCTTTCGGAATTCGGAGGGTACGCTCACGGCGTAGAGGGGCATATCTTCAATCCCAACAGAAGCTATGGCTACCGAACCTTTCAAGATCGATCCGAGATGGAGGGAGCGATCCTTTCACTGTATCGGGAGCAGATCATTCCTGCCGCCGAGGAGGGGCTTTGCGCTTCGGTTTATACACAGCTTTCCGATGTGGAGGACGAGATCAATGGACTTTTGACCTATGACCGA
>JAZNVA010000168.1:0-1852 GCA_045592565.1 Eubacteriales bacterium
GACCGTAATACCTACGGCGTCCAGACGCGCCTCAAACTCCTTACCCGTAATACCCATGGGGCGGAGATCCACCAGCATCAGGTGGTTATCGGTACCGCCCGATACCAGATCGAAGCCTTCAGCGAGAAGTCCCTCGGCGAGAACCTGCGCGTTCTCCACGATCCTATGCTGATATGCCTTGAATTCGTCGGAAAGCGCCTCGCCGAAGCAGACCGCCTTTGCGGCGATGGTGTGCATCAGAGGACCGCCCTGAATTCCGGGGAAGATCGCCTTATTGATCTTCTTTGCCAGCTCCTCGTCGTTGGTGAGGATCAGACCGCCGCGAGGGCCGCGAAGTGTCTTATGGGTGGTGGTGGTCACGATATCCGCAAAGGGAACGGGAGAGGGATGCTCTCCTGCGGCAACCAGTCCTGCGATGTGCGCCATATCCACCATGAAGTAGGCGCCTACCTCGTGGGCGATGGCAGCCATCTTTTCAAAATCAATGGTTCTGGGATAAGCGGAGGCGCCCGCAACGATGAGCTTCGGCTTATGCTCCCGCGCCAGACGCTCATAGGCTTCCATATCGATGCGCTCGGTAACGGGATCCAGCTCGTAGGGAATGAAGTTGTAGTACATACCCGAAATGTTCACGGGGCTTCCGTGTGTCAGGTGACCGCCGTGGGCGAGGCTCATGCCCATAACGGTGTCACCGGGCTGAAGAAGGGCGAAGTAAACGGCGGTATTTGCCTGCGCGCCGCTATGGGGCTGCACGTTGGCAAAGCCTGCGCCGAACAGCTTCTTGGCGCGCTCGATGGCGATATTCTCCGCCACGTCCACGCAGGAGCAGCCGCCGTAGTAGCGCTTTCCGGGATAGCCCTCGGCATATTTGTTGGTCAGCACCGAGCCCATGGCGCACATGACGGCTTCGGAGACCACGTTCTCCGAGGCGATCAGCTCAAGTCCGTCTCTCTGACGGGCAAGCTCCGCGGAAATAGCTTCCGCGATCTCGGGATCGGTGGCGGCAACGGTTTTGATCATATCCTGAATCATTGAAAAATCCTCCCCAAAAAAGTAATTACCTTTATTATAAGACAAATCGGGACAAAAAACAAGAGCATTTTTGCGAGAATCAAAAAAATTATAAAATATTACCGATAGTCATTGACAAAACCGCCAAAAAAATGGTATAATAAGCATAGTGTATTCACAGAACGGTTGACAAATACAGCGAACGGAGGACGACGGATGGAAATCGCAATCATTGCCCACGACTTAAAAAAAGAGCTGATGGCTCAGTTTTGCATTGCTTACTGCGGTATTTTGAGCAAGCACAAGCTTTGCGCCACCGCGGTGACCGCCAAGTATATCTCGGAAGCCACGGGCTTGAACATCGATCGCCTGATGACGGGAAGTCAGGGCGGAGAAGAACAGATCGCCTCCCGCATCGCGTACAATGAGATCGACGTGCTCCTGCTGTTCCGCGATACCCGTCCTACCGCTCCCGTAAAGCCCGAGGAGATGGAGCTCCTGCGGCTTTGCGACCTCTATAACATTCCCGTTGCCACCAACATCGCCACGGCAGAGGTCGTTATCACCGCGCTGGACAGAGGAGATCTGGACTGGAGAGAGATCGTCAATCCCCACTCCGAATACAACCGCGCGAAATCCTGAGCCCGGACGAGAGCCGACGAAAAAACACGCCCCTCCCAAGGAACGCCCCAGAGAGAGAAGCCACAGGCTGAAAGCTTCTTGCGAAACAAAGGAGATCGGTACCGCCTTTCGCCGCGTCCGCCAATCGAATACAAAGTAAAAATTTCGGGTGGAACCGTGCAAGTCAGAAATTTGCACCCCGAACGGCGATCGCCGTTCG
>JAZNVA010000169.1:0-2850 GCA_045592565.1 Eubacteriales bacterium
CCCGAGCCGTCAAGCTCTATGACGAGCTTTGCCTCTGCACAGTAAAAATCTGCGATATACTTACCGAGAACCTTTTGGCGAGAAAAACGCACCGGATAGATTCGCAGAAAATCATACCAAAGATGTTTTTCCTCTTTGGTCATATTCTTCCGTAGCATTTTTGCGGTAGGAACGATATCTTTATTGTGTTTTCGCTGCATTACAATCCCTCCGTCACGCTACGCGTGCCACCTCCCTTTACACAAGGGAGGCTTTTGTGCTGACCATTACGTATGCGTGGTCTGTTTCAAATTCATTTACAATTTTAAGCTTTGTTATTGATAGATAACTACGTATATCGTTAGGGTTATCGGGATAAATTTTTATTTTTCTATCTCCCATATCGATATACTCATTCTTATTTTTATCGATTGATAAAACGAAAAGTCCGTTGTTTGTCAGCAAAGTAGCAATTTTTTGTATAGCTGATAATTTATCTTGTATATGCATAAAGGTTAATGACGAGTATATTACATCGAACTGTGATTCAAATTCACAAGACATAAAATCACCGCAAATAAGCTTTATATTTCGATACGTTGATAGATTTTCAGCAGCTCTCCCAATTGTCTTTTCGGAAATATCTATTCCACACAAGCTTTTACAAATTGGTGCAATTTTTATGGCAAGTCGCCCTGTTCCGATTCCTATTTCCAAAGCGGATTTGCTTTTATCAAGCCGCATACTCTCGATAAACTTCTCTCCGTCCCACTTATCCATATAATCTCTCAAAGGTTTAGGATCACGAGCAGGGTCATTATTTTCGTCAATTAGCTTATTATAATGTTCAATCACATCTATCATAAGTATCTTCCTTGTCCTCTTTAAGATTATTGTTTTTATTATAACACAAAAACCGCAGATAATCAATCTGCGGTTTCTGTTTTTTCTGTCGGTAGGTAAAACTGTCCTTTAGGGTACAGCCCTATCGCAACGCTCTTTTCGTATTCTCAGACGAGCTTTCGGGAATACTAATTGAAAAAAGAGGTGTTTTCCATGCGCAAAGCCGATCTGTATCTCATTTTGACCTCCACGCTCCTGATCCTTTCCTTCGGGATCTCCTTTCTTGTCCTGCCCAAGGACACCTTTTCCGAGGCGGAGAACCGTGCTCTGACCGCGTGGGTATCCCCCACTGTTCACGAGCTGTTAGACGGACGCGCCATCACACGGCTTTCCTCCTACTATTCCGATCACTTTCCCCTTCGTTCCAACCTGACCTCACTGAAAGCACAGACCGAGCGTCTCCTTGGTAAGCGGGAAAACAACGGTGTCTTCTTTGGACGGAATGGATATCTCATCCCCCGCGACGAATACGACGATCTATCCGTAGGAATGGAGAATCTTGCGGCGCTCTCCATCCTTTCGGACGCCTTCTCCATTCCTTGCACCGTTCTGATCGCCCCCCGCGCCATGGATGTGATGAATCACTGTCTGCCCGACTTTTATTCCCCCGACAGCCAAATTTTTGATTTTCTGAACGAGGGCGATCTCCCTCTCATTTTCCCCCTTGACACGCTCCGAGAAGCGGCGGAAAACGGAGAATCGGTATGGTATCGAACCGACCACCACTGGACTACCCTCGGCGCCTATCTGGCATACGCGGAGATCGCCCCCTCTTTGGGGATCACGCCCTACCCGTTGTCCTATTTTCGGCAAGAAACCGTCTCCGAGAGCTTTTTGGGAACCTCTCACGCCAAGATCGGAGGGATCGACATCAAGCCCGATTCGGTGACACTGTTCCGTTACGAGGGCGACGAAGACTTTACTGTCATCAACGGAGAAACAGGGGAGATCCGCCGTGGCTTCTACCAATGGAACGCATTGGAGAAAAAGGATCACTACCGTGTCTTTCTGGGGGGGAATACCGGACGCTTGAGTATTTTTTCATCCGTCGGGCAAGACCGCCCCCGTCTGCTTTTGATCAAGGATAGCTTTGCCAATTCTCTTGTTCCCTTCCTCGCCCTTCATTTTGATCTGGAGTTGGTGGATCCACGCTACGACAGGACGGGATTTTCCTATTTTCCGGAAAACAAGACCTTTAACAAAATATTCGTTGTTCAGGGCTTGGATACCCTCCTCACGGACCGATCCCTGTCACGATGGACTCATTAAAAAGCGGCTTGTGGATAACCACAAGCCGCTTGTATGATATTCAGTTCGGATAGTCCAAAATTTTCTCTTGCTGCTCCAGGACAGCCAAATACGTGGTTGCCTCAACTCTCGCCGCGCCCACGCTCAGCTCCCGATAGTTGCCGCACTCCTGCCGAGTCGCGCCAAACATCTCGCCCTCGTGACTTACGATCTGTCCGAGCACCTTCTTCACTTGCTCCAGAACCATCGCCTTGGGCGTTCCGCGCATCAGCAAATAAAAGCCTGTGCGGCAGCCCATAGGGCCGAAATAGATCACCTGATCTCCTATCTCCGAATTGCGGATATAGGTAGCAAACAGATGCTCCACCGAATGCATGGTAACCGCATCCATATACTCTCCCCCGTTAGGGATCCGCGTACGCAGGTCGTAGGTGGTGATATCCCCATCCACGCGGGATACGTAAATGCCCGCAGTCAGCTTATCGTGATCCACACAAAAGCTCGTGATTCTCTCCATTCGTAACCTCCTTTCCATTTTATTGATTGGTTTTGACCTACTAATTATACAACAAAACTGTCCTTTTGTCAACCGATATTCAAAAAAAACAGAAGGCTCCCACAGGGGAGCCCTCCTCATCGTCTGTCGAAATTTATTGCTTCATGACCTTTTGCTTTCCAATCACAAAATGGGTAAACAGGATCGCGGCTACAAGAAAGGCA
>JAZNVA010000170.1:0-5226 GCA_045592565.1 Eubacteriales bacterium
TCGCGGCTACGACCTCTCGCACCCATATCTGACGTCAAAAAGAAAAGAGACAACCTGTGGTTGTTTCTTTTCTTTTTGGTGCGAGGAACGGGACTTGAACCCGTACGGTGTAAACCACACGCCCCTCAAACGTGCGCGTCTGCCAGTTCCGCCACTCTCGCATATCGTTGCCTTTGGGGCAACAGATATATTATACACTATTTTTCAAAAAAGTCAATACCTTTTTTGAAATTTATTCAAAAAACTTTTGACAGGCTAAAACCTTATTCTTCCTACTGAGAATATCCCTTGATCGTCTCTCGGTTCTTCAGACGCTTTGCCTTCCCCATATAAGCACAAAGGATCGCAACCCCCATCTTATATGCAAGATCGATCACGAAAGCCAGCAGATACTGCCACAGATAAATATTTTCAATATCCGCTTCGGATGAAAATTCAGTGCCCATTCCGATCACTCCCGCAAGGTCTCTCACGCCCCCCGCAATAAAAGGATAAAACATCAAAACAAGGCAAAGAAGCAGATGTCCGACGCCCGCCAGGCCAATTGCCGCCATCAGGGGAATGGGGTGAACCTCAATGGATTTGTAAGACTCCCTTGCAACAATCGCGCCGATGATCACGCCCCCCGTTAAAAATCCCGAAACAATCCGTATCACCGACTGTCCGAAATAATCCAGTACCACAATAGAATCCGCGATCTTCAGAAAAAGCCATGACGTCGCCAGATTCAAAAGGCAGGCGACTACAAAGCAGATCAGATATGTCAATGCATCAACCCATATTTGTTTTTTCACGTTTATCTCCTCCGTATTTAAGGATACCATAATTATATCACAGCTTTCATATAATTGCAATATCCTGACAGAAAGGATTTTGAAAAGTATGAAGATACGCGTTGGATTTTTTGCGATCATGCTGATGCTTTCACTTCTTCTTTCCCATTCTCTTTTTTCTCTTGCCGCATTTTTTGCCGCTCTTTGTCATGAGCTTGGACATTTTTTTGCGGCGCGGCTCTGTAAAATCAAATTTAAAGAATGTAAGATCGGCTTGTTCGGCGCAGGTCTACTTCCCGATGAAGCCCTTTTTTCATACCGTCATGAAATATCGCTTTGCGCGGCAGGACCGCTTTCCAATCTGTTTCTTCTTATTTTTCTTTATCCATTTTATCAGAAATTTCCAACGGAATTTTTGCGGTATCTCCTTTTTTCTTCTCTTGCCTTTGGCGTTATGAATCTTCTTCCCATTCGGGATTTTGACGGTGGACGGATTCTTTCTGTCATATTGTCACAACATTTTTCTCCGAGAACAGTCTCTCTTCTCCTGTCCTGCCTCTCTTTCATATTTATTTTTTTCCTATGGAGCCTCTCCGTCTATTTTTTGCTTCGTTTTTCCGCATCTCTTTCTCTGTTTATTTTTTCTATTTCCCTTTTTCTGCGGATTTTTATCCCCCATTCCTGAATGGACATACAAAGGTTTCCATGGATTTGGAAGAATTTGAGAGAATTCAAGAGAAAAACCGAGATTTTTCCGTTATTTTCTCAAACAATCCCGATTGATCGTGTCATTTTAAAAAAATTGACGAATTTTCAAAAAAATTTAGAAAAGATATTGCATTTTTCTCGATTATCTGTTACAATAATCGCAAGGACCGTAGGGGCAGTATTCATGCGTGAAATCGGCGCATAGTATCCTGCCCTTATCCTAATTTCTTTTCTCGAAGGAGTTTTTATGTGGAATGAAAACAAGACTGATCGAATTAAGAAACATCTGCAAATCCTATAACGGTGAGCAGATCCTCTCTGACGTAAGCCTGTATATCAACGACCATGAATTTATCACCCTGCTCGGGCCTTCCGGTTGTGGAAAAACAACTACGCTTCGTATTATCGGTGGCTTTGAATGTCCCGACGTTGGAGACGTGTATTTTGAGGGAAAGCGTATCAACGACGTACCCGCATATAAAAGAAACGTAAACACGGTATTCCAAAAATATGCTCTTTTTCCCCATCTCAACGTATATGATAACATTGCTTTCGGACTGAAGCTGGCTAAAGTCAATAAGGACGAGATCCGCAAACGAGTATCGGAAATGCTGGAGCTGGTCAATCTTCGTGGCTTTGAAAAGCGAAATGTCAATCTACTGTCGGGCGGTCAACAGCAACGTGTGGCAATTGCCCGAGCTCTGATCAACCAGCCTCAGGTACTTCTTTTGGACGAACCCTTGGGAGCATTGGATCTGAAGCTGAGAAAGGATATGCAGGTTGAGCTGAAAAATATCCAAGCCAAGACAGGCATTACATTTATTTATGTAACCCACGATCAGGAGGAAGCTCTTTCCATGTCCGATACAGTGGTGGTCATGGCTGACGGAAAGATCCAACAGATCGGAACACCCACCGATATTTACAATGAACCCGTCAACGCGTTTGTTGCCGATTTTATCGGAGAATCCAATATCATCGATGGTATTATGCTTGAGGATTATCTTGTCAAGCTTGCCGGACACACCTTCAAGTGTCTGGACAAGGGCTTCGATCGAAACGAGTCTGTAGACGTGGTCATTCGTCCCGAGGACGTAGATGTGGTGCCCGTAGAAAAAGGAATGCTTTGCGGAAAGGTCACCTCGGTCACCTTCAAGGGCGTTCATTATGAGATCATCGTGGATATCGATGGCTTTAAATGGATGATCCAGACCACCGATTACGTAGCTCCCGAAACGGTGATTGGCGTATATATCGAGCCCGATGCCATTCATATCATGAAAAAATCCGAATACTCCAACATGTTTGGCGATTATTCCACCTTCTCGGAAGAAATGGAGCATCTTTCTGACGTTGTCATAGAGGAGGAAGAAGAATGACCGGAGAGCTGAACGCAAAGAAAAAAGATACCCGTTCTCTGCTTCAGAAATACGCGGCGGCACCTCATATCCTTTGGGCTGTTCTTTTTATCGTCGCTCCTTTGATCTTCGTTTTATACTATGCGTTTACAGACGCAAACGGGGTGTTTACTTGGGTCAACGTAGCAAATTTCTTCACTCCCACTTATCTGAAGATCTTTTTCCGCTCTCTGAAGCTGGCAATCATCGCCACCGCGATTTGTTTGCTGATCGGATATCCCATCGCATATTTTATTTCCCGTTGTAAGCCTAAAACACAGCGTATTTTGATCATGCTATTGATGCTTCCCATGTGGATGAATTTCCTGATCCGCACCTATGCCATCATGGTTCTGATTCAGGATACGGGCATTATCAATTCTATTTTGATGAACCTTGGTATCATCAAGGAGCCCCTGCATATGCTGGGAACGGAAGGTGCCGTTATCTTGGGAATGGTATACGATTATCTTCCTTACATGATCCTTCCCATTTATTCCGTCATGTCAAAGCTGGACTATCGGCTGGTGGAAGCCGCCGCAGATCTTGGCTGCAACGGATTCGGCGTTTTGCGTAAGGTCATTCTCCCCCTGAGTCTTTCGGGTGTGATTTCGGGTGTGACCATGGTTCTCGTTCCCTCTATCAGTACTTTCTATATTTCTCAGAAGCTGGGAGACGTAGACACACTGATGATCGGTGACGTCATTGAACAGCAATACAACGCCTCCAATTACAATATGACCGCTTCCCTTTCTCTTGTGTTGATGTTGATCCTCCTGATAGGACTTGCCATTGTCAACCACTATTCCGACGGAGATGACGAGGGAGGTATGATGCCATGAAAAAAGTATCAACCGTGGCAATCGCGCTTATTCTTGTTTTCCTTTTCGCGCCCATTGCCGTTCTCATCGTTTTTTCCTTCAACAAAGGAACCAGCACTTCTACTTTTACGGGATTTGATTTCAAGTGGTATTTGGAGCTATTCCGCAACAGCGAGATTCTGGATGCTCTGAAGAATTCTCTCATTCTCGCTATCTCGTCCTCCGCAATTGCGACCGTATTGGGCACAGCGGCTGCTTTTGGCATTCATCACATGAAGAACAAGCACGTCCGCAGATCCCTGATGACCGCGACCAATATTCCCATGATGAATCCCGAAATTATCACGGGTATTTCCATGATGTTTCTTTTCGTTTTCGTGGGAACTATGCTGGGGCTGACCAACAAGCTCAGCTTCTGGACGATGCTGATCGCCCACGTAACCTTCAATCTTCCCTATGTCATTTTGAACGTACTCCCAAAATTCAAGCAAATGGACAAAGCACTTCCCGAAGCCGCACTGGATCTGGGCTGTACGCCAATGCAGTCCTTCTTTAAGGTACAGCTCCCTGCCATTATGCCGGGTGTCCTTACGGGATTGATCATGTCCTTTACCATGTCGCTGGATGATTTCGTTATTAGCTACTTCACTACGGGTACCGATTTCCAGACGCTTCCCGTCTTGATCTACAGCATGACGAAGAAAAACGTCAAGCCTACGATCTACGCTCTTTCCACCATTATTTTTGTTGTCATTCTGGTCATGCTGTTGTTATCCAACATGGAAAAGAACAGCGATGAACGAATCCGAGCCAAGCAACAAAAGGAGGAGAAAAAACGGAAAGCGGCAATTCTCCGCGCTCAGAAAAAGAGAAAACAAGGAAAAGACCTGACTGATGCCGAAAAACCGAAAAAGAACAATCCGTCGTATATCAAAAAGCTCATTGCCGTGGTGTGCGCCGTTGCCGTTCTGATCTCTGTATGCGTTGTTCTCAACGTACTCTCCAAGCAGACCATTACCCTCAACGTGTATAACTGGGGCGAATATATCTCTGATGGCTCCGAGGGTTCTTTGGATACCAACAAGGAATTCGAGCGTTATTGCGAGGAACAACTGGGAATGAAGGTTCGTGTCAATTACGTAACCTATACATCCAACGAGGATCTCTACGCCAAGCTTTCTGCGGGTGCTGTAAGCTACGACGTGGTCATTCCATCCGACTACATGATCGCCCGTCTCGCATCCGAGGGACTTCTGGAGGAATTGAATTTTGAGAATATTCCTCTGTACGAGGAAGCCATTACAGAGGATTTCCGCGGGCTCTATTACGATCCTGAGAACAAATACTCGGTTCCCTACACCTACGGTATGGTCGGTGTGATCTACAACGCCAATAAAGTTGCCGAGGAAGATACGGGAGATTGGGATCTGATGTGGAACAAAAAATACGAAAAGCAGATCGTTCAATTCAGCAACTCCAGAGATGCATTTGGAACCGCTTTCTATAAGCTTGGTCTGGATGTCAATA
>JAZNVA010000171.1:0-8037 GCA_045592565.1 Eubacteriales bacterium
CGTTTGACATTACCTTCACCGGCCGCGACAATCAGGTTCGCTATCCCCACCAGACTTCGTGGGGCGTATCCACCCGTATGATCGGCGCGATCATTATGACTCACGGCGATGACAACGGACTGATCCTGCCTCCCAAGGTGGCTCCCATTCAGGTCGCTATCATTCCCGTCGCCCAGCACAAGGAGGGCGTTCTGGAGAAGGCAAATGAGCTGAAGGAGCTTTTGTCCGCGCAGTTCCGCGTGAAGCTGGACGACAGTGACAACTCCACGGGCTGGAAGTTCAGCCAGTATGAGATGAAGGGTGTTCCGCTCCGTCTGGAGATCGGTCCCCGTGACATCGAGAACAACTGCTGTGTTCTGGTCAGCCGTGTCAGCCGCGAGAAGAGAGTGGTCTCTCTGGACAATCTTGCCGAGGAGGTTGCCAATGCGCTTCAGTCGGTACACGACGAGCTTTACGCCAGAGCAGAGAAGAATCTGGCGGAGAAGACCTCGGTTGCCGCATCTCATGACGAATTTCTGGATATTGCCGAGAATCGTCCCGGCTTTATCAAGGCAATGTGGTGTGGAGACAGCGCCTGTGAGGATCAGCTCAAGGACGAGACGGGTGGCGTGAAATCCCGTTGTATCCCCTTCGTGGAGGAGCATATTTCCGACGTCTGCGTATGCTGCGGCAAGCCTGCCAAGCATATGGTGGTATTCGGCAGACAGTATTAAGACAAAAAGGGGGATCTGACCGATTCCCCTTTCTATGATATTCGATGATCATCGGGGAAAGGAGGAGGAAGATGAGACTGTTCGGAGAGCCTATAGGAAAACGGATCAAGCGTGTGGATCCCATTCTTTTCGGATGTACGGCGTTTTTGTCGTTGATGAGTATTCTCACAGTCATCGGTGCTGTGGATAACTTTGGAAGAAGCAAGCTTGTAATGCAGGTCGCCATGACGGCGCTCGGTATTCTGGTTGCCTTCGTTCTTGCTAATCTGGATTATCGTTTTTTTGTGGATCGCCTTGCCATTGTGATGTTTATCGCATCCGCCTTTCTTCTTGCGATCACGCTGATCTTCGGAAGCACGGGTGAAAATATTGATACCGCCAACCGAAGCTGGTTGCGGCTTCCCGTGGTGGGGATCGCCATTCAGCCCTCGGAATTCGTGAAGATCGCCTTTCTCTGTACCTTTTCCAAGCATATTGAGATGGTGCGGGAGAAGATCAATCGTCCTCTTGTTTTGCTGGGACTGATGGCGCACGCGGGGGTGATCGTGGGGCTGATCCTGCTGTCGGGTGACCTTGGCGTCGCATTGGTCTATTTCGGCATCATTGCCGTGATGCTCTATTGCGCGGGACTTTCCGTGTGGTATTTTGTGGCGGCGCTGGGAATTCTCGTTCTTGCCTTTCCGTTTTTGTGGGATCTTCTCAAGCCCTATCAGCAGAACCGAATCATCGTGGGCTTTCAGCCCGAGCTGGATCCCAACGATATCGGCAGACAGCCGTTGATGAGTCGCGATACCATTGCGGCGGGCGGATTCTTTGGACAGGGAATGTTCGGCGGCGAGAGATATGAGACCCTTGCCGCATCCCATACCGACTTTATTTTCGCTACGGTCTGCGAAAAGTTCGGGTATCTGGGGGGCGCCTTGGTGGTAGCCGCGCTGGTGATCCTGACGATCCGTTTGCTTTGGATCGCCCTTCACTGCCGTGACATGGTGGGCAGGCTGATCTGCAGCGGCGTGGCGGCTGTTCTCATGATCCAATCGGTGGAAAATCTGTGGATGTGTCTGGCTCTGGTCCCTGTGGTGGGGATCACGTTGCCCTTTATGAGCTGCGGCGGCTCCTCGGTTCTGGCGCTTTACGCCCTGATGGGACTTGCCCACAGCGTATCCGCCAGGGAAAAACGCTTCTATTTCAAATCCGATATTCAAACATAATACGCCTCCCGACCGAATAGAATGGAGTAGAACACAATTTCGGATCGGGAGGATTCTTTATGTTTATTTATTCCTTGCGGGCAAGTACCCTGAAATTCTTTGCAGTGGTCTGTGTGGCTTTGGTGACGCTGATCACCCTCATCGCCTTCGTTCCCGCCTACGGGGAGGACGGAAAAGCGGTCATTGACGAGGTGGAGTACGACTACGACGGTGTCAAAACGGAGGAGGATCGGGTCAAATTTCTCCGTCAGTTCGGTTGGGAGGTCAAGGGAGAGCCCGTGGAGGCAGTGGAGGTCACGATCCCCTCGGAATTTGACAAGATCTTTACGGGATATAACGAGATCCAGCGCCGTCAGGGCTTGGATCTTTCGGATTACAAAAAGAAAAAGGTCATGCGATATACATATGAGGTTACCAATTACGAGGGTGCTACGGGTACCGTTTACGCCAATATCTTAGTCTATCGCAATCGGGTGATCGGCGGGGATATCTGTTCCGCGGACGTCAAGGGTTTCATACATGGCTTTGAAAAATAAAGGGAATCGGCAGGGGACGGAGTCCTCTGCCGATGTTCTATATTTTATTCCTGTATGATCCCCGTAATGTCATTTTTGTGACACAGATTATGAAAATACCCCTTTCCCATTTTCTCACTTGCGCAAAGAAGATAGGCTCGCTTTGCATGACGGATCATTTTCTTTCTTACATGATTTTCCTCGGGGGAGATATCGGTGAGATATCCGTCCTCGGATACGCCGCGGCAGGAAAAGAGAGCAATATCCGCGTTGTAGGTTTCAACGGTTCGCAAGGCAATCTCTCCCACTAACGCCATACAATTGTTCAGCAGATCGCCCCCCGTGGATACGGCGTGAATACCGTACTCTGCCAATTTGGTCAGAGTTTTTACCCCATTCGTAATGACGGTAATATTGCTTTTGGTCGACAGGTAAGGGATCAGATAATAACAGCTGGTGGATGCATCCAGGAAGATCACGTCGTTATCGGCGATCAGGTGGATCGCTTTCCCCGCGATTACGGATTTTGCATCGCTTTGCTCGTATTCTCGGATCAAAAAAGGGATCTTGTTTTTGGAAAGCGCGGTCTCCTCCAGGATCGCTCCCCCGTGAACGCGCTTGATCAGATTTTGTTTTTCCAGATTTTGAAGGTCCCGTCTGATGGAGGGCTCGCTTACATATAAGACCTTTGCAAGCAGCGGTACACTAACCTTTTTTTCCCTTAACAGAATTTCAAGGATCTGTTTTTCTCTTTCGATGCTCATATAATCACCTCCAAATGGACGAAATGCTCATATTTGTGATCAATTGCTCAATCTGAGCGTCGGGTATTGAACGAAATGATTGTTTATATTATAATAACATAAAACGATATGCTTGTCAATAATCAATAAAAAGGTGGTAAAAAAACATGGCGATCATTACGGTTATTTGTTCGGGAATGATGGGTTCAGCCATCACGTTTCCCGCGGTACACAACGGCCACACCATTCGTCTGGTGGGCTCTCCTCTCGATGGCGATATCATTGAGCACGGAAAAAGAACGGGAGAGCACCTGACGCTTTCTCTGTATCGAAAAAATAACGATACCATCGGGATCGACGAGCCCTTTGTGATGCCCGACTCGGTTTCTTTTCATTTCTTTGAAGAAATGGAGAAATGTATTAAGGACGCGGATCTGATCATCTGCGGTGTTTCCTCCTTTGGTATGGATTGGTTTTGCGAAACCGTGATCCCAAAGCTTCCCGAGCAAACGCCCCTGCTTTCCATTACCAAGGGAATGATCGATGACGGGGAGAATCGTGGGCACCTGATCTCCTATCCTGAATATATGCAACGGTTTACTGATAAAAAATTAAAAATTTACGCCGTGGGAGGCCCCTGTACGTCGTATGAGCTGGCGGTGCAGGATCCCACCGAGGTGGTGTTCTGCGGTCCCGATATGACAACGCTTCGTTGGCTAAAATCTCTGTTTGAGACCGATTATTATCACATTAGTCTTTCTACCGACGTTCACGGCGTAGAGTGCGCCGTGGCGCTGAAAAACGCGTACGCCTTGGGGGTTGCTTTGTCGATCGGACTTTCTTATAAGAGAGAAGGGAAGAAGTTTGAGCACAAAAATTCTCAGGCAGGACTGTTTATGCAGGCATGCCGTGAGATGTATCTCCTGCTGGACGTGTTTGACAGTACGGCGGAGCGCAACATCTTCGTTGGCATCGGCGACCTTTACGTGACGGTATTTGGCGGTCGGAACCGTAAGCTGGGCGCATTGCTCGGTCAGGGCTACACCTACAAGGAGTCCATGGAATATCTTCCCGGTATCACCATGGAGGGAGTGGTGATCAGTAGGCGTACGGCAGAGGCTGTGGAGCAGCTTGCTGCGCGGGGAGTGATCGATATGAAGGATTTTCCCCTGCTTCGGCATATCAAGGAGCTGCTTCAGGATGAGGCAACCGTCAACATTCCGTGGAAGGAATTTGAGAGCGAGTACGAGGACGGATCAAGAATTTGAATTTATTCTTGCTTTTTTTTCATGGCTGTGCTATAATGGGGTGAATGTTAAAAAAGGACAAGACTGACCATGAAATCCTATACCCGATTGAAATTTGCCTGCTATACCACGAATATCACCATGTCGGTGGTGGGTAACCTGCCGCCACTGCTGTTTTTGACCTTCCGTTCCTTGTACGGCGTGTCCTATTCCTTGCTGGGGCTTCTGATCCTCATCAATTTTGCCACACAGCTTACAGTGGATCTGATCTTTTCCTTCTTCTCGCATCGATTTTCGATTCCGAGGGCGGTGAAAATGACACCTGTGATCGCTGTGGCGGGACTCGTCTTCTATGCTCTTATGCCCTATTTCTTTCCCACCCTTGCCGTTCTTTGGCTGGTGACGGGAACCGTGATCTTCTCAGCGGCTGCCGGACTCTGCGAGGTGCTGATCAGCCCCGTGATTGCCGCTATTCCCGCCGAAAATCCGGAGCGGGAGATGAGCAAGCTACATTCGATCTACGCTTGGGGCGTGGTAGGCGTAGCCATCATCAGCACCCTTTATCTGCTTCTGTTTGGCGGAGAGAATTGGCATTGGCTGACGCTGGGATTCGTGTCGATCCCTCTGATCTCGGCTATTCTGTTCTCAAAGGCGGAGATCCCGACTATGGAAACGCCGGAGAAGGCGTCCGGTGCGATGAGATTGCTGAAAACTCCGGGTGTCTGGTTGTGTGTGCTTGCCATCTTTTTGGGCGGCGCCTCCGAGTGCACCATGGCGCAATGGAGCTCGGGATACTTAGAGCGAGGCATGGGGATTCCCAAGCTATGGGGAGATATGTTTGGCGTGGCACTCTTCGCGTTGACGCTGGGACTTGGACGTTCCCTTTACGCGAAATACGGAAGAAATTTGACTCGCTTGCTTTTCTTCAGCGCCATTGGCGCAACGCTTTGCTATCTGGTTTCGGCATTGACCACGGTTCCCGTGATTGGTTTGATCGCTTGTGCCATGACAGGAATGTGTACCGCCATGATGTGGCCCGGAAGCTTGGTGGTAGCATCGGAGCGATATCCCGTCGGAGGCGTATTTATCTACGCCTTGATGGCATCGGGCGGAGATCTCGGCGCCTCGGTGGTGCCTCAACTGGTGGGATCGATCACCGACGTGGTTATGACAAATCCAACTGCCCTGACTCTAGCCGAAAAATGGGGCATGACGGGAGATCAGCTTGGCATGAAGCTTGGTATGCTGGTGGGAATGCTGTTCCCCCTCATGGCGATCGTCGTGTTTGCTCTGTTGCACCGAAAAAAAGGAGAGAAAGCGTAAGATCAATAGACAAAGAAACCGACCATCTGCATTGGCAGATGGGCGGTTTTGTATTGTATTGGATAAACTTTCGGATCAGCCTTCCACCGTGCCGTTCTTGACAGCCTCGAAGTCCTCCTCAATCTCCTTGGAAGGAGCCTTGGTAAGGAGAGAGACGACCACGATACAGATGGAGGAGAAGATGAATGCGGGGAGAAGCTCGTAGATGGCAAATACGCCGCCCAGCTTGCTGATGACCAGCTTCCACAGGAATACCATTCCCGCGCCGCTGACCATTCCCGCAATAGCGCCTGCGCGGTTGAGACGCTTCCAGAACAGACAGAAGAGCATCAGAGGACCGAAGGTGGCGCCAAATCCTGCCCATGCGAAGGATACGATCTTAAAGATGACACTGTTCTCGTCAAGCGCGATGATCATAGCCACAGCGGCAATGGCAAGAAGGGTGATACGGGTGACCAGCATAACCTGCTTGTCGGTAGCATTCTTTTTGATCACGCCCTGAAATACGTTCTTGGATACGGCGGAAGCGGCGATCAGCAGATAGGAATCCGAGGAGCTGATGGTCGCAGCCAGAATACCTGCCATGACAAAACCTGCGAGAATTGCGGGCAGAGAGCTGGTGGACAGCGTAATGAAGATGTTCTCCGCATCGGATGCGGTGAGATGCTCGGTGGGGAATACGGTTCTTCCCATAATACCGATGAATACGGCAACGCCAAGAGAGATCACAACCCAAACCATGGCGATACGGCGGGAGGACTTCAGCTCGTTTTCCTTGCGGATCGCCATGAAGCGGAGGAGAACCTGGGGCATGCCAAAGTAACCAAGTCCCCATGCCAGCATGGAGAATACGCTGAGAGCGCCGTAGACCTTTGCCTCGCCAAAGACGGGGGAGCCTGCGGCGACGATCTGCTTTCCTGTTTCGGGATCAACGGTGGGATTTGCCAGACCGAAGAACTCAAGGAATCCGGGGATGCTCTGAGAATTTTCAATAACGGCGCCAAGACCGCCTGCGGAGACCGTACCGATTACCACAACCACAACAAGAGCGGTGATCATCACGATGCTCTGCATAAAGTCGGAGGCGCTTTCGGCCAAGAATCCGCCCAGAATGGTATAGAGAAGCACGAATGCGGCGCCAAGCAGCATCATGGCGATGTAGGGAGCACCGAAGAGCTTAGAGAAGAGTTTGCCGCAGGTTACCAGACAGCTTGCCGCGTAAACGGTAAAGAAGATCAGGATAAAGAGGGCTGCAATGGTCATGATGACCTTTTTCTTCTCGCGGAAACGGTTGGAGAAGAACTCGGGCAGGGTAATGGAGTTGTTTGCCCGAATGCTGTACCGACGGAGACGCTTGGAAACGATGAGCCAGTTGAGGTATGTACCGATGGCAAGACCGATGGCAGTCCATGCAGCGTCAGCAAGGCCGCACCAGTATGCCACACCGGGCAAGCCCATGAGAAGCCAACCGCTCATGTCGGAAGCCTCAGCGCTCATTGCGGTCACCCAAGGACCGAGAGACCGTCCGCCGAGAAAATAGTTTTCAGAACTTTTGTTTGCACGCTTTGCGTACACGATTCCGATGGCGATAACGGCAGCCATGTAAATGACCATCGCGATCAGAATCTGAATAGAATCGCCATTCATAAAATTGCTCCTTTGATAATATTGGAATGAAAAATATTAATTCATTATACCACAAGAGATATTAGGTTGTAAAGAGTTTTTTTGAAAAAAGAGGAAAAACCAAGAAAAAGAGAAAAAGAATCAAAAAAATTAGAGAATTTTGCAAAATCCTATTGACAAACGATTTTGTTTGTGATAAAATATTATCCGTTGCGAAGGAAAGCCCTTCAAGACAGAAATTCATATGCGGGTATGGCGGAATTGGCAGACGCGCTAGATTCAGGTTCTAGTCGGGGTTCCTCGGTGAAGGTTCAAGTCCTTTTACCCGCACCACTGAAAGCCTTGAAAACACTACGTTTTCGAGGCTTTTCTATTTTGGATTTTGTTGGCAGACACGTAACCACTATTCGTTAGCTTATGTTACGTGTCTGCCATTGTTTTGCCCTACTTTTCGATAAAGTAAGGACTCATGCTCTGATACATAGGATCGTCAGCGTCGGGGATAAAATCGATGTGTGAGCTGAACTTCGCTTTCATCTGTATCTTGATTCTCAGCTTTCCGTCCACCTCGCTGATGAGTATCTCTTTTATCAGCATTCGCAGATGTGTGTTGCTGATCGCCCCTGCAGATATAATTTCGTCCAGCATATCGATTCCGC
>JAZNVA010000172.1:0-3335 GCA_045592565.1 Eubacteriales bacterium
AAATCGGTAAAAGCTTTTGGGAGAGCTTGAGGGGGCTTTTCGCAAAAGCCCCCTCATCGCGTCCTGTCGCGTTCCCGCGTCCTCTTATGCTCTGCGGATATCCGCGCCGAGGGATTTGAGCTTTCCTACGAGGTCTTGGTAGCCGCGGTCGATGAATTCCAGTCCTGTAATGGTACTGGTTCCGTCGGCGCCGAGGGCGGCGACAACGAGCGCGGCGCCCGCGCGCAGGTCACTGCCTCGAACGGCGGCGCCCGTGAGGCACGGAACGCCCGTGATATGGGCGGTGGTATCTACCACCACGATATCGGCGCCCATTTTTTTCAGCTCCTCCACGTATCGGAAGCGATTGGAGAAGATCCCCTCACTGATGGAGCTCATTCCGCTGGAGGTGGCAAGCATTGCCGCGAATTGAGGCTGCATATCCGTGGGAAAACCGGGGTAGGGGTTGGTTCGAATGGAGGTGGATCGATAGCTTCGATCCGAGGTTACGGTAATGGTGGTATCGGTCTGCTCCACCTGAATGCCGATCTCTCTCAGCTTCAGGGTTACGGCTTCCATGTGCTTGGGGATCACCCGACAGACGGTCACCTTTCCGCCCGCGGCGGCGACAGCGGTCATATATGTACCCGCCTCGATCATGTCGGGGGCGATGTCGTAGGTACAGCCGTGGAGCTTTTTGACACCGCGTACCCGAATGGTTCCCGTTCCCGCGCCGCAGATGTCCGCGCCGCAGGCATTGAGAAAGCTTGCCATATCGGCGATGTGAGGCTCCTTGGCGGCGTTCTCGATGACGGTCACGCCCTCGGCAAAGACGGCAGCCAGCATGACGTTGATGGTCGCTCCCACCGAGGCGATATCGAAATAGATCATATTGCCCTTCAAGCCGTTCTCCGCAGTCACGCGGAGATTGGCGTTGTCGCTGTAAGACACGCGGGCGCCCAGAAGCTCAAAGCCCTTGATATGCTGGTCGATGGGACGGAGTCCGAAATCACAGCCGCCGGGGTAGCCAACCAGCGCCTCTCCGAATCTGCCCAGCATAGCTCCGATGAGATAGGTAGAGCCGCGCATCTTGCCCACCAGCTCCGCGGGAGGGCTTTTCATCACCACCTCGCGGGTATCGATCAGCACCGTATCCGCCGTGACGAACCGAACCTTCGCGCCCAGGGTGCGCAAGGTCTCCAGCGTCAGGGCAATGTCACTTACGTCGGGAACGTTCCCGATGGTGCAGATATCCGCGGCGGCAACCGTTCCGAACAGAATGGGAAGGGCGGAGTTCTTCATGCCACTAATATTCACTTCTCCCCAGAGCGATCTTCCGCCCTGAATGATCAATTTATCCATCGTAGCCTCCGTCATGGGAGTAGTTTTGTCACGCCGCCCGCAAGGGGGAGACGTACTGTCAGTATATTCAGCGGGACACGTAGTACGCCACAGCCAGATCCACCACCATGCCGTAGCTTTTCGTTCCCTCGGTTCCGTGGAGCGTCAGAAAGGTATCGTTTACCGTTTCGGTGATCTCGGATGCCACCGAGTCCCGATATTGATCAAAAAAGTCGCCAAACGCCGCCATTTCCAAGCGCACACGTGTCTCCACCGTTCGGTTCACCTTGGCGTAGAGCTCGGGGGAGGCGGAATAGAGGGCGGAGGAGACGTATTCGTAAAGATTCAGATATCCGCTGTAGCGGATATAGGCGTCCTCGGATTCCAGACAGACCAGAAACGCCATAAAGTTTGCCTCGTCCTCCCGCGCCACGCCCCGCTGGTGAGACAGCTCGTGGGCGGCGGTGTAGGGCAGAGTGTAGTCGGGGAACGCTACGTTCAGGTTTGCCTCACCCGTAAAGAAGGAATACACTCCCGTGATATGAGTATAGGACATCAGCTTGCTGAGCATGACGGGCTTGACGCGGCTGTTCAGCTTTTGCGGGAAGCCGTACTTGTCGCAGGCGGAGGCGTATGCCGCCGAGAGCTTTTTGGAAAGCTCATTCACGTCATAGGGCATTACCGAAAAATCGGTCTGCTGAGAATAGAGGATATTTTTCACTTCCTCGTTGGTCTTCTCCGCAAGGATCACGGCGGTCTCGTACAGCTCCTCGGCGCTCACGTCCCGACGGTCGATCCCCAGCCTCCGATCCAAGGTCGTTGTGTGGTAACCGGGAGCAAAGCCCAGCGCGAAGACCGAAAGCGTCAGCGCCACCACGGAAAGCACCGTGGCGCAGTAGATGAAAACGTCGTGCCAGGTGGCGGTGTACCGTCGGATGCCGATGGCGATCAGCGCCACCAGGATCACGGGAATCAGGATGACCAGATATTCCGCCAGAGAAAAGGGGATCCAGCCGGTCAGATAGGAAAGGACGGCGCGAAGAAAGGCGCTTACGGTTTGGTTGAACCCATCCGCAAAGCTCTCACTGACCGCAAAAAAGATCGAAAGGATCGCCGCCACGGCGCCGAGCCCGTAGCAGATCCAAGAAAAGAGGGAAAGCTTTCGCACAGACGCGGGGGCATTTTCTGTTGTTTCTTCTGTCAGATTTGAAAAATCCCGACCGTCCATGGTTCTATTCCTCCGTCATTCGTTGTTTTGTAAAAGCTCGCTCGCCGAGGAAAGAAGCGCCTCCGCCGGAAGAAGCTCCTCCCCAAAGAGCAGACGCGCGGCGCGCGCCATATCCTCGGGAAGCCCCGAGCGCACCGTAACGGCATCGCCGTCCGCGGGACGGGGAAAGGTGAGCAGGCAGGAGTGCAGGGCGTGTCGCCCGATGAGAGGAGAGGGGGCTCCGTAGAGGTCGTCTCCCAGGATCGGACAGCCGATCCCCGCAAAGTGAACGCGAAGCTGGTGGGTGCGTCCCGTCAGAGGCGCGGTGCAGACCAGCGCGTATTTTTCGTTTTTGATCAGGACCTGATAGCGTGTCAGCGCCAGATCGCCGCCCTGTCCCTCGGGACAGTTCTCCCGCAGGATCACGCTTTGCTCGGTGCGGCGCATATAGGTTCGGATCAGCCCGCTGTCCTCGCGGGGGATCCCCTCAAGGATCGCCAGATAGGCTTTTCGGATCTGCCCGTTCCGCATGGCTTCCGAAAGTCTTGCCGCGGCGATTCGGTTTCTCGCCACCAGGAGCAGACCGCTGGTGTTTCGGTCCAGACGGTTCACGGGGCGAAACACGAAGGGAATGCCCCGTTCCCGATAGCGGTACGCCAGCGCGTTTGCCACGGTATCCTCGCGGTGACCGCAGGACGGGTGTGTGGGCATATCGGCGGGCTTATCGGGTACGGCGCAGTCATCGTCCTCGTAGATGACCGACAGCGGCAGAGGCGCAGGCGTTGCGGTCTCTCCCGATACGGTGTCC
>JAZNVA010000173.1:0-6931 GCA_045592565.1 Eubacteriales bacterium
CGCGGGCTGTAGCTTGGAGCGCACCGATATCGGAAAATACCGTGAGATCAACGGAGCGCCTCTGCGGGCGGTGATCCTTTGTAACGGCAGTACGGCAAGCGCGGCGGAGCTGTTTGTGGCAACCTTCCGCGATTACGGTCTGGCAAAGACGGTGGGAACGACCACCTTCGGAAAGGGTAGCATGCAGACCATTTGGAACCTTGCTCCCTACGGTTACGATGGCGCGCTGAAGCTCACCACCGCCAAATATTTCTCGGCAAAAGACGAGGAGGGCTACGACGGAGTCGGCATTGCCCCTGACGTGACCGAGGAGCTGAGCAAAGCGGCGGCAAAATACAGTATCTACGAGCTTCCCGACGGGGAGGACAATCAGTTGGCGAGAGCCCTGACGTTGCTCAACGGATAAAAACGAAAAACATTGAAATATTTATACTATTTTATATTAAAGGAGAAACGGATATGGCAGAAATCATGAAATATACGCAGGAAGGCTTTGAGAAGCTGAAGGAAGAATACGACTTTCGAACCCGCGAGGAAAGAGAGCGTATTAAGGTCGCGATCGCCGAGGCAAGATCCTTTGGAGACCTTTCCGAGAATGCGGAGTACGACGAGGCAAGAAACGAGCAGGCAAAGAACGAGGCGCGCATCAAGGAGCTGGAGGAGCTGATCCAGCATGCCGAGATTGTGGACGAAAACCTGATCGACGCGGGTGTGGTCAGCCTTGGCTCCTGCGTGAAGGTAGAAAAGGGCGGCAAGGAGATCGAGTACAAGATCGTCGGCTCCAACGAGGCAGATCCTTTTGCAAACAAGATCTCGGATATGTCTCCTGTCGGTAAGGGACTGATCGGCGCCCGTAAGGGTGACGTGGTAACGGTGGAGATCCCCGCGGGAACTCTTACCATGAAGGTTCTGGACGTTTATAAGGCGTAACGCGAATAAGAACCTTGCTTTGGGGCTGTACCGTGGGTGACAGCCCCAAAATCAGATAAAAGGAAGAAAAAGCATGAATGAAGAAAAAAAGCCGAGCGGGGAGATCGCGCTGGACAGCCCCACTCTCCGCTGGCTGGATAATTTTTGGTACCACTATAAATGGCCTGTGATCGGTGTTGCGGTGGGACTTGTTATTTTGCTGGTTTGTATTCTGCAGACCTGCTCCACCAAAAAAGAGGACACGATGATCGTGTACGCGGGTCCTACATATCTTCTCTCAAGCGAGAAGGATCAGCTCTCTCAGCTGTTGAGCGATCTTGCTCCCTACGACGGGGACGGGAACGGAGAAACATTGGTACAGCTCAGTACCTACGAGATCTACTCCGAGGAGCAGATCCGCGCCTATTCGGCGGAGCACGAGGGGCAGACCATTGACCGCAATCATACAAAAAACGAATATCAGACCTACGTGACCTATCAGCAAACGGGGCAATCCTGCATATATCTGCTGGATCCGTGGCTGTATGAAGCCATTGACAAGGAATATCTGTGTCCCCTTGCCGATTCGGTAGGAGAGCTGCCCGAGGGGGCGTTGTCCGACGGCTACGGTGTCCGTCTGGGAGATACGGCACTGTATCGGGAATACGGCGTGGTACAGCGGTTGCCCGAGGATACGGTGATCTGCCTGTTCAACCCCTTCTTTATGACCAAAAACTGGAAGGAAGAGGCGTATCAGGTAGAAAAGGATACCTTTGCGGCGCTCGTTACCTTTGAGGAGGGAAGCGGATCATGAAACGAACCGATGTGTTGACGACTTGTCTGCTCTTTCTCACTGCCATGATCTGGGGCTTTGCCTTTGTGGCGCAGGTGCAGGGCGTGGAGCATATCGGTTCCTTCACCATGAACGGAACTCGATTTACCCTTGGTGTGATATCCCTGCTGCCCGTTGTTCTGATCTTTGAGCGGGGACGGGTCGGACGGGAGGAGAGAGTCCGTACCGTAAAGGCTTCGATCCTTGCCGGTATGGCGCTCTTTACCGCGTCCACCCTACAGCAGATCGGGATCGCTTATACCAAAAGCGCGGGAGTTGCGGGCTTCATTACGGGCTTGTATATCGTGCTGGTTCCCATTGCGGGCGTTCTGCTGTTCCGACACAGAACGGGTGTGCAGGTGTGGATCGGAGCGATCCTTGCTGTGGTGGGGCTGTTCTTGCTTTGCCTGAAGCCGGGGGAGGGCTTTTCCTTTGGCGTGGGCGAGCTGTTGTTGCTGATCGGCGCTTTTTTCTGGACGACACACATATTGGTGATCGACCGCTTGGCAAAGGATGTCCGCCCCTTGCATTTTTCTCTGGGGCAGTTTTCGGTTTGCGCCGTGCTGGGACTTGTGACGATGTTTCTCTTTGAGACGCCCACGTGGGAGGGGATCTATCTGGCAAAATGGTCGATCCTTTACTGCGGCGTGCTGTCGGTGGGTGTGGCATACACACTGCAGGTCATCGGACAGCGGCGGGCGGATCCCACCTACGCTACCATCATCATGTCCACCGAATCCGCCTTCAGCGCGCTGGGCGGCGCGATCTTCGGCGTGGACAGCATCTCATGGATCGGCTACCTGGGCTGTCTTGTGATCTTTGCGGGGATTCTGGTATCTCAGCTTCCTACGCGGACGAAAGAGTCCGCCGTGAATGAAGGAGATCAAACCCGCCCATAATAGCGTCGGGAGGTGATGGTATGACCGAACCGACGGGCAGGGAAGCGCGATGGCAGGAGTTCCGCATCGGCTTTCTGGCGGGACTTCTGATCGTGGGAGGCTTGGCACTGATCTTGTTGGCGATCTTTTTTCTATGAGTTTATTATGAGTTTTCTTTGAGGAGGGAGCAAATGGAATATATGCGCTTGGATAAATTTTTGGGCGCTTGCGGCGCCTGCTCCCGAGCCGAGGCAAAGCGAGTGATCCGATCGGGAGGCGTGTCGGTCAACGGCACTGTCGCCCGTACGGCGGAGCAGAAGATCGATCCCGATTCCGACCGCGTCGTTTTTTGCGGCAAGCCCTTGGTTTGGCGCAAATATACTTATATTTTGCTCAATAAGCCCGAAGGAGTGGTGAGCGCCACCGAAGACGGGAGGGATCGGACGGTGATCGATCTTCTTCCCCCCGATGTGCGTAAGACGGGGCTGTTCCCCTGCGGACGGTTGGATAAAAACACCTTGGGGCTGATGCTCATCACCGACAACGGAGAGCTGGGACACAGATTGCTCGCCCCTAAGAGCCACGTGGAGAAGGACTATCGCTTCCGTTCTAAATTTCCGCTGTCCCAAGAGGATGCCGCCCGCTTTGAATCGGGAGTGACGCTGGAGGATGGCTATGAGACTAAGCCCGCAGGGATCGTCCTGAACGAAACGGGCGACGGAGGCGTCATTACGCTGGTGGAAGGAAAATACCACCAGATCAAGCGAATGCTGGAGGCGCTGGATAACAAGATCATCTATCTGGAGCGGATCCGCTTCGGACCGCTGACGCTGGACGAGTCCATGGAACGGGGCGCATGGCGGTATCTTACCGAGGAGGAGATCGCCGCACTGGAGGCTCACGGCAAATAAGCCGCGATGGATTTTTAATTTGAAAGAAATGAAACTGACACAGAGGGAGAACGGTATGGATATCATTCAAGTACTGACCGAAGAATTTAAACTGAAACGGGAGCAGGTGGAAAAGACCGTGGCTCTGATCGACGAGGGAAACACCATTCCCTTTATCGCCCGTTACCGCAAGGAGGAAACGGGATCGTTGGATGACACGGTGCTTCGTGATCTGGACGATCGCCTGACCTATCTGAGGAACATCGAAAAGCGGAAGGAGGAGGTTCGGAATCTCATCACCGAGATGGGAAAGATGACCGACGAGATCGCCGCCGCCATTGACGGAGCGCAGACCATCACTGAGGTGGACGATATCTACCGTCCCTTCCGTCCTCACCGAAAGACGAGAGCTTCCGTTGCCCGAGAGAGAGGTCTGGAGCCTCTTGCGGAGCTGATACTGGCACAGCTGGAAAAATACGAGCCGTCCTTGGAGGAGCAGGCAGAGGCATACGTAGACGAGGAAAAGCAGGTCCCCACCGCCGATGACGCGCTGGCGGGCGCGTGCGATATCATTGCCGAGGGCGTATCCGATAATGCCGATTTCCGTAAGACGATCCGTAAGGCAACCTTCGACACGGGTATGCTTCATACGAAAAATATCAAGGATGAGGATTCGGTCTACTCTCAGTATTACGACTATTCCGACCGTCTTTGTAAGGTGCCCTCTCACCGTATTCTTGCCATCAATCGAGGCGAGAAGGAGGAGTTTTTGAAAGTTTCGATCTCGGTAGAGAAGGGAATGATCCTCAACTATCTCTGCGGCGAGATGATCACCACCCCCAAGTCTCCCGCTGTAAGCTACATCGAGGCGGCGATCGTGGACGGCTATGACCGCCTTATCGCCCCTTCCATTGAGCGAGAGATCCGTAACGATCTGTTCGACGTGGCAAGCGAGGGCGCCATCAAGCTCTTTGCCGATAACCTCAAGCACCTTCTCATGGGCTCGCCCTTGAAGGGCAAGACCGTTCTGGGCTTCGATCCCGGTTACATCAACGGCTGTAAGACCGCTGTGGTGGATAAGACGGGTAAGGTGCTGGATACGGCGGTGGTCTATCCCACAACCAAATCCAAGTTCAAGGTAGAGGAAGCGGCGCGGATCATCAAGAAAATGGTGGAGAAATACCGCGTGGACGTGATCGCTATCGGCAACGGAACGGCGTCCCGCGAGAGCGAGCTGTTTATCGCAGACGTGCTCAAAACCGTCAATTACGATTGTAAATACATCATCATCAGCGAGGCGGGAGCTTCGGTCTATTCCGCGTCCAAGCTGGCGGCGGAGGAATTCCCCGACTTTGACGTCATGCAGCGCTCGGCAGTGTCCATTGCCAGACGTCTGCAGGATCCGCTGGCGGAGCTTGTGAAGATCGATCCCAAGTCCATCGGCGTGGGACAGTATCAGCATGATATGAAGCCCGCCCGTCTGGACGGCGCCCTGCAGGGTGTGGTGGAGGATTGCGTCAACGCCGTGGGCGTAGACATCAATACCGCGTCGCATTCCTTGCTGTCCTATATTTCCGGAATCAACGCTACCAGCGCCAAGAATATCGTCAAATACAGAGAGGAAAACGGTGAGTTTACCTCTCGCGCCTCCATTCTGAAGGTGCCTCGCGTGGGAGCCAAGGCGTTCGAGCAGTGCGCGGGCTTTCTCCGTGTACCCCAGTCCAAGGAGATCCTGGATAATACGGGCGTTCACCCCGAATCCTATGAGGCGGCGCACGCCTTGCTGAAGCTCTTTGGTTATACCGCCGAGGACGTCAAGGTGGGAGCACTTTCCGATCTGCCCGCCAAGGTCAAGGAGAAGGGGATCGTTGCGGTTGCTGAGCTGTGCGGCGTGGGCGTTCCCACACTGCAGGACATTATTGCCGAGCTGCTCAAGCCCGGTCGTGACGTCCGCGACAGTCTGCCGCCTCCCGAGCTTCGCGCCGACGTGTTGAGCATGGAGGACCTGAAGCCCGATATGATCCTCAGCGGTGTGGTTCGGAACGTCATTGACTTCGGCGCTTTCGTGGATATCGGCGTTCATCAGGACGGTCTGGTCCATATTTCCGAGCTCTCCGATCGTTTTGTTCGCCATCCCTCCGAGGTTCTCTCGGTGGGCGATCAGGTCAAGGTCCGCGTTCTTGGGGTTGACCTGAAGAAAAAACGTATTTCTTTGTCCATGAAGGGTGTAAAATAACAAAATTTTAATTTATTAAAAAACGGTTTGAACCATTTTTGTCTTTTGTTCATATAAAAAATGCGATTTTGTGCATGATGTACAAAAACAAAAGATAAAATTTGGGGATTTACCCCCTTTCATTTTTGCTCGAAATTTGGTACAATAGTGTAGTACGAAAAGTACGTAAAAATTGGTTTACAGTTAATTTTAGGAGGAGTATTCCAGATGGCAAGCATTTCACTCAGACACATCTATAAGAAATACCCGGGCGGCGTAACCGCTGTATCGGACTTCAACCTTGAGGTTAAGGATAAGGAATTCCTGGTTCTCGTAGGACCTTCCGGATGCGGAAAGACCACCACTCTGCGTATGATCGCCGGATTGGAGGAGATCACCGAGGGTGAGCTCTACATTGGCGACAGATTGGTCAATGACGTAGCTCCTAAGGACAGAGAGATCGCGATGGTGTTCCAGAACTACGCTCTGTACCCCCATATGTCCGTGTTTGAGAATATGTCCTTCGGTCTGAAGCTGCAGAAGGTTCCCAAGGACGAGATCAAGCGCCGTGTAGAAGAGGCTGCCAGAGTTCTGGATATCACTCACCTGTTGGATAGAAAGCCCAAGGCTCTGTCCGGTGGACAGAAGCAGCGTGTGGCGCTGGGACGTGCGATCGTCCGTCACCCCAAAGTATTCTTGCTTGACGAGCCTCTCTCCAACTTGGACGCAAAGCTTCGTGCAGCCATGAGAACCGAGCTGACCAAGCTGCACCACAGAGTAGAGACTACGTTCGTATACGTAACCCACGACCAGGTCGAGGCTATGACCATGGCAACCAGAATCGTCGTTATGAAAGACGGTCTGATTCAGCAGGTAGATACTCCTCAGAACCTGTACGATTCTCCTTGCAACATCTTCGTTGCAGGCTTTATCGGAACTCCCCAGATGAACTTCATCAACGGTACTCTGGTTAAGAAGGGCGAAGACGTTTACTTCGACTTTGAGAACCACTCTGTCAAGATCCCCGCAGAGAAGGCTAACAACCCTGCTCTGAAGGACTACATCGACCAGGAAGTCATTCTCGGTCTGCGTCCTGAGTGCATCTACGACCAGCCCGCACAGGTCGAGGCTCACGCTGACAGCGCAGTCGACGCATTCGTTGAGGTTAACGAGCTGATGGGTGCTGAGATCTATCTGTACCTGGACG
>JAZNVA010000174.1:0-12057 GCA_045592565.1 Eubacteriales bacterium
GGATCTGTATCGGTTTCGGGTAGAATATACCGCGACGAAAACCAGTATCGATAAATCATTTATCTTGAAGAAACTTAAGTGTCAATGCTCTGACCGCGTATAGGAGGGTGTTGGCAAGACCGAAAAGCGGGAAGAAAGGCAAAACACATGTCAAACGAAAACCAATTCGGAAGCGAGCGTCTTTTAGAGATGCTCACGGCGTCCGGAAAATCGTACGATATTGAATTGATCAAGAAAGCGTATGACTATGCCGCCGCTCTGCACGAGGGACAGTTCCGTGTCAGCGGAGAGCCCTATATCTCACACCCGATATCTGTTGCAGAGATCGTGGCGGGGCTGGGGCTGGATACGGCGTCAATTTGTGCCGCGTTGTTGCATGATACGGTGGAGGATTGCTCCGATCAGACCGACCTGAAGGAGATCGAAAAGCGGTTTGGTAAGGAGATCGCCATGCTGGTTGATGGACTGACTAAGCTGGTTCAATTGAATATTGAGGACAAGGAAGAGGCACACATGGAAAACATTCGTAAGATGCTTCTTGCCATGTCAAAGGATGTTCGTGTGATCTTTATCAAGCTATGCGATCGTCTGCATAATATGCGCACTCTTGAGGTCAAGCCCGATCCTAAGCGAAGAAAGACAGCATTGGAGACCATGAACGTGTACGCCCCCTTGGCGCACCGTCTGGGTATGCAAAAGATCAAGCAGGAGCTGGAGAAGCTTTGTATTTCTTATCTGGATCCCATCGGATATGCTGAGATCCAGAGTTACATCGAGGAAAAATACGGCGAGAGTGTCGGATTTATAGAAAATATACGAACTGCTGTTGAGCAGAAAATGCGCGAGAACGGGATCCACTTTACTTTGGAAGGGCGGATCAAGTCGGTCTACAGCATTTATCGCAAAATGTTCAACCAGAACAAGAGCTTTGACGAGATCTATGACTTCTATGCCTTGCGTATCATCGTGGATACCGAGTTGGAGTGCTATACCGCTCTCGGATTGATTCACGAGATGTTCAAATCGGTACCGGGACGGTTTAAGGATTACATATCTACCCCCAAGCCCAATATGTACCGCTCCTTGCATACCACCGTTATCGGTCGGGACGGCATTCCCTTTGGGGTACAGATCCGTACGTGGGATATGCACCATGTGGCGGAGTACGGCATCGCCGCGCACTGGAAATACAAGTCGGGTGAAAAGTCAAAGGAGGATATGGACAAGAAGCTGGAGTGGATCTCCCGCTTGGTAGAGACCGAGGATGAGACCAAGGATCCCGACGAGTTTCTCAATGCGCTCAAGACCGATATCTTCCATGATGAGATCTTTGTATTTACGCCCAAGGGCGACGTGATCAACCTGCCGCAGGGCGCAACGGTGATCGATTTTGCTTATTCCATTCACTCGGGCGTGGGAAACTCCATGGTGGGAGCGAAGATCAACGGTATGATCGTGCCCATTGATCGAGCGCCCGATACGGGTGATATCGTGGAGATCATCACGTCATCCGTCTCCAAGGGACCAAGCAGGGACTGGCTTTCCATCGTTAAGACCAGTGAGGCAAGGACCAAGATCCGAAGCTGGTTCAAAAAGGAAAAGCGTTCCGATAATATCGTTGCAGGTAAGGCAATGATCGATGCGGAGATCAAAAAATGGTATAAGGCTTGTACCGAGTCCCAGCGGAACGATATGGTCAGTGCCGTTGGAAAGCGACTGGGCTTCATGAGCGCCGATGATCTGTTCAATACATTAGGCTACGGCGGGATCTCTATGGGAAAGCTGTCGGGCAAGCTGAGAGACGAATATGAACGGACGTTGGTCAACGTGGAGCAGGAAAATACGGAGCCTCTTACGGTGGAACAGATCAAGACGGTGGAGGCGCCCAAGAATACAAAAAGCACAGGTGGAATCGTGGTGGACGGCGAGAGCGGATGCGCGGTTAAGTTTGCCCGTTGTTGCAATCCATTGCCGGGGGATGAGGTCGTTGGCTTTATTACAAAGGGGTATGGTATTTCCATTCATAAATGCGATTGCCCCAATGTTGCCAACCAAAAGAACAACCCTGAAAATTCAGATCGGTGGGTAGAGGCGCATTGGGAAACAGTGACGGGTTCCTCGGATCAAGCAATGTATGAGGCACAGATTACTCTGTACGTACAGGACCGTTTGGGAATCGTAGCGGATATTTCCGTGGCGCTTTCCGAAATGCGTGTATTCCTCCTGCAGATCAATACCGTAAGCGCGGCGACGAATACCATCATTAACCTGAAGATCAGCTGTAAAAACGTAGAGCATTATCATTCCATCGTGGCGCGTCTGAGATCGATCAGCGGAGTCATTGACGTGACGCGCGGATTTTCTTAATGGAGGAAAGCAATGATCGCAGTAGTACAACGAGTCAAGAGAGCAGCCGTTTATGCGGACGGCGCGCAGACGGGGGAGTGTCAAAAGGGATTGTACGTTTTGTTGGGCGTCGCAAAGGGCGACACCGAGCAGGACGCGGAGGCTCTTGCGGAAAAGATCACAGGCTTACGGATCTTTTCGGACGAGAACGATAAAATGAATCTTTCCGTGCAGGACGTGTCCGGAGAGATGCTCGTGGTTTCCAATTTTACGCTCCTTGCATCCTATAAAAAAGGGAAACGTCCCGACTATATGATGGCGGCGTCACCCTCGGAGGCAAACGGATTGTACGAGTATTTCTGCGGACTGTGTGCAAAGCAGGTCAAAAGCTTGGGGAAAGGCGTGTTTGGAGCACACATGGAGATCGAGCAGGTTAGTGACGGTCCCGTTACCATCGTCATGGACAGTCGCGTGTTACTCAAAAAACAGTAAAAGAAACCAAAAAGGAGCCGCTTCGGCGGAAGTGTATATGAAAATTACATTGGATTCTCCCATCAATCGATATTATGTTCAGACATTGAGTATGATCTTCTTCCCGGGAGAGCATTTCGGTGGACAGGATGAGACTGATCCGAGAGAGGATGAGCCTTGCCTGTATGTACGTTCCGAGGATCGGGAGACCGAGATCGCCGCATATGCAAAAATTGATTGGCAAGGAAAAATCAGCGAAGCCGATTATGTTGCGCAAAAAACAGAGAGCCGTACCGCCGAGCGTACTTTGAAGCTGGCGGTAGGAGGTGCTGTGCTGGCGGCATTGGGGGAGCGAGTGGGGTACCGTCCCGCATGGGGTATGATGGTAGGTGTTCGTCCCTCCAAGGTCGCAACAGAGATGCTGAACGCAGGTGTCAGCAAAACCCGTGTAAAGAAAATATTGAATACCGACTATTTGGTGATCCCCAAAAAGGCGGCACTTGCCACCGATATTGCGCTGACAGAAAAGCGTGTGGTGGGAGAGCCATCCCCAAAGGATTGCAGTATCTATATCTCGATCCCGTTTTGTCCCAGCAGATGTACATATTGTTCCTTTGTGTCCTATACCTCTAAGCGTCTGCTTGGCTTGATCCCACAGTATCTGGAACGCTTGAAGGCGGATATCCGCGCAAACTTTGAGCTGGTGGAGCGGTTAGGCTTGCGCGTTCGGACGATCTATATCGGAGGAGGAACGCCTACGATCTTAGAGGCAGAGCAGATCCGTGATCTACTGTCCTTGATCGCCTCCCTGACCGACGTTGAGGCATTGGACGAGTACACCATGGAGGCGGGACGTCCCGATACCATTACCGAGGAAAAATTTGCCATTGCCAAGGAGCTGGGTGTGACTCGTGTCAGCGTCAATCCCCAGAGCCTTTGCGACGACGTGCTGTGCGGGATCGGAAGAAATCACACGGTGGATCAGTTTTTCAGCGCCTTTGAGACGGCGAGACGGGTAGGGATGAAAACCGTCAATGTGGACCTGATCGCGGGACTTCCCGGAGATAATTTCCGTCGCTTCTCGGCAACGATGGATCAGATCATCCAGCTTCGTCCCGAAAACATTACGGTTCATACCTTCTGCGTAAAAAAATCTGCGGAGATCCTTCGTCTGAATGCCGACGTATATTCCATGCGGGGCGGGGACGTAGGAAAATGTGTGGACTATTCTCAGATCAGGGCTCATCAGGCGGGATATATTCCGTATTATATGTATAGACAAAAAAATACCGTGGGAAACTATGAAAACGTTGGATTTTCACTGCCTGAGCACGAGGGACTGTATAATATCTATATGATGGAGGAGATCCATACCATCCTTGCCGCGGGAGCGGGAGCGGTGACAAAGCTTGTGGATAATACCGGATCGCATACCGATACGAGAACGATTGAGCGACTGTTCCATCAGAAGTACCCCTACGAATATCTGGAAGAGGACCGAAGCGAGAGCTTTGCGAAGACGGCGGAGGAGTTTTATTTGTCTCACGGAATGATTTGATCGATTGTTGCATAAGTTATCACACAATGCCATCCTCAGCTGAGTACTCAGCTGAAGTGAGGGCGAGAAGGGGGAACTATGGAAAGTTGGAGAAAAGAGAATAGTATCAATACCGAACAATGGATCGACCAATGCGAAAAAGACTTTTTTCGTAGGCTGGATGACGTTGCGGAGCAGCTCTGTACGTCCAATCGAAGATTGATCCGTTTGTCAGGACCGACCTGCTCGGGAAAGACAACGGCGGCGGCACTTCTGACTGATCGCTTTGCGAAATTCGGAAAGCGAATGCATTTGATTTCCATCGATGATTTTTATTACGATAAAGAAATTCTACACGCCACTGCGGTAGATCACGAAAGCGGAAAGGTGGACTATGATTCGGTGAAGACGATCGATCTTGCCGCCCTTGGCAGATTTATTGAGGATGTGTTCACCAAGAATCAGAGCCGTTGTCCTATTTTTGATTTCAAGGAAGGCAGACGGGTTGGATACCGCATACTGGAAAGCGGGAAGGATGACGTGTTTGTGTTTGAAGGAATTCAAGCAGTATATCCCGAGGTGACGAATCTGATCGAGAGAGCGGGGCATGATTCCATCGGCGTCTATATTGCCCCCCGTCGTACCATTGAGATCGGTGGGGAGAGCTTTTCTCCCAATGAGATCCGTTTGCTGCGCCGATTGGTTCGAGACTATAATTTCCGCGGAGCCGCCCCCGATTTTACATTTGGTCTTTGGATGGGAGTAAGAGCAAACGAGGAGGCGCATATCTTTCCATATGCATCGGATTGCGCATGCCAGATCGATTCGGTTATGCCCTATGAGATCGGTGTTTTGAAGCCTTATTTGGAGCGAATCCTACCGACGGTGCCGACGGATAGTCCCAACTATTCCAAGTCAAAGGCAATTTTGGATAAAATCGCAAAGGTGGAGCCGATTTCGGATCAATTGATCCCCAAAAATTCTCTGTATCGGGAATTCATTTAACTCAGCTTTCGTTTATTACCGTACATACCCGCTATCTGCATTGAATATAGTTCAATGAACAGATCGGTGGAGGAGGCGGTGAGAAAATGAAAGGGAAAATTAAGGGAGACAGCGCGAGAGGTAACAGCTTTTTGTCAGGCGTTCTCGTGCTGTCTCTTTCTACTTTGATCGTAAAGGTTATCGGACTTGCCTATAAAATTCCCATGATCGCCTATCTTGGATCGGAAGGAATGGGATATTTTAATTCAGCCGTGGAGATCTATGCCACGCTTTGTGTGATCTCAACGGCGGGACTTCCCGTTGCCTTGTCGATGATGATCTCCGAAAGCCGAGAAAGAGGATCTCTATGGGAGATACGGCGAACGTACGGCGTAGCATTGGGCGTATTTATGCTTCTTGGAGTGACGGGGAGCGTCCTGATGCTGGCGCTTGCCAGACCGCTGACAGCGGCGATCGGAAACAAAGACGCTTATTTGTGTATTCTTGCCATCGCGCCTGCACTTTTTTTCGTTTGTATATCGGGTGCGGTGCGCGGATACTTTCAAGGCTTTCACCGTATGACACCCACGGCGGTCTCGCAGTTGATCGAAGCTCTGGGAAAGCTGATCCTTGGTGTAGGCTTTGCCGCCATTGCGCTCAAGAGGGGCTTGGAGATACCCGCCGTTGCGGCTTGTGCCATATTGGGACTTTCTCTAGGGTGTGTTCTTTCCGCCCTTTATTTGCTTTTGCTTAAGGTATTTGAGAAAAGACGGGATATTTCCGGTCAAGCCACTCGAAATCCGCAGACAAAACCTCTTCAAGATTTGTTGAGGATCGCCGTTCCCATAACACTCAGCGCGGCTGTGCTGAGCGTTACCCGTCTTGTGGATATGGCGTTGATCATGCGCCGATTGCAATCCATAGGTGTCAGCGTCTCTGAGGCAAACGGGATCTTTGGCGCCTATACCACCTTAGCGGTTCCCGTGTTTGGGTTGATTCCATCTCTGATTACCCCCATCGCCCTTGCGCTGGTTCCCCAGCTGTCGGGGGCGATCGAAGGTGGAAAACGGGAGGAGCAAGCTATGGTGAGTGACCGCGCCATACGTTTGACCGTTTTGCTGTCTATGCCCGCGGCAATGGGGATTGCGGTATATGCTCGTCCGATCTTGACGATTCTTTTCCGGAACGAAGCGGAAGCGGTTTCGATTGCCGCACCATTGCTTTCGCTTTTGGGTGGATCGGTGCTTTTTTCGGGATTGATCACCACCACGAATGGAATTTTACAATCCTACCGCAGAACATGGAAGCCGATCCTTTCTATGGCGATTGGAGCGGGAGTGAAGATCCTGCTTGCATACTTGCTGATCGGTATTCCGCAGATCGGAGCTCGTGGCGCCCCCATTAGTACGTTTTTATGCGACGTGACAGTAACCGTGTTCAATTTGAAATTTTTGAGCGGATGTGTTCCGCGAAGTGAACGGGTTGCGGGTATGGGAAAGACCTACGGGAAGCCGATGCTCGCGTCTGTGACGGCAATAGTCGCGTCCTTGGTTGCCTATTCCTCGGCAGGACGTATTACAGACGGGGAGGATCTGCCCTTCCTATGCGCGGTAGCGGTAGCGGTTATGGTGTACGGTGCCCTTGTTTTATTGCTTGGTATTGTGACGGAGGAGGATCTTGCAGCCCTTCCGCTGATCGGGCGCTTGGTGTGTCGCGGAAAAAAGAATAAGTGTGTAAAAACCGAAGAACAATAAAAAAGAAAGAAGGATAAATCAATGACCGTAGAGGAAAAGATCAAACTGCTTTTGGAAAAGGATCGCTACGATTTTGAGGATCTGATCCTGATATTGGAGGTGCTACGTTCAGAGCAAGGATGCCCATGGGATCGAGAGCAGGACCATAAGAGCATTCGCAAGGATTTCATTGAGGAGACCTATGAGGTGATCGAGGCGATCGATACGGAGGATCCCGTATTGCTTCGTGAGGAGCTGGGAGATGTACTTCTGCAAGTGGTGTTTCATGCCCAGATCGAGACAGAACAAGGGGTATTTAATATTCACGACGTGTCTGATGATATCTGTGCCAAGCTGATTCACCGTCATCCACACGTGTTCGGAACCGTAGTGGCAAATACCTCGGAGCAGGTTCTTTCCAATTGGGAAGTGATCAAGAGCGAGGAAAAGGAGCGGAAAACCGTGACCGATAAGCTTCGTGCGATCCCGCCGATGCTTCCTGCCCTGATGCGTGCCGAAAAGGTTGGAAAGAAGGCAAAATGCTTTGACTTCGGGGATGCGGAGGAAGTCATGGATAAGGTCTGCGAGGAGCTGACCGAGTTGAGTGACGCCATGAATGGCGAATCGACTTCCCGAATGGAGGAGGAGATGGGAGATCTTTTGTTGAGCATCACGTCTCTTTGTCGAAAGTTGAAAATTGATCCTGAGGTCGCGTTGAATCGAGCAACCGACAAATTTATTGATCGCTTTGAGGAGATCGAGGTGGCGGTCAGGGAACGGGGCTTGTCCATGGATGATGTCAGTGTGGAGGAGTTAAACCGTATTTGGGATGAAAATAAACATAAAAAAGCAAAAAAAAATTAAATTTTTTGGGAAAAAAGTAAAAAAAACTATTGCTATTCTGTGAACTTTATGATATAATGTATACAAGGTTTTTAGTGGGGATGATCCCCCCGAAAAAATTTCCGGAAATTTACAAAAGAAAGGTGGAACAAAACCATGAACAAGACTCAGTTTGTTGAGGCAGTTGCAGCAAAGGCAGATCTCAAGAAGAAGGATGCAGAGGCAGCAGTAAACGCAGCTATCGCAGTAATCGAGGACGCTCTGAAGGCTGGCGATAAGGTTCAGCTGATCGGCTTCGGAACCTTCGAGGTTAAGGAGAGAGGCGCAAGAGAGGGTCGCAACCCCAGAACCGGCGAGACCATCAAGATCGCTGCTTCCAAGGCTCCCGCTTTCACTGCAGGCAAGGCTTTCAAGGACGCTGTAAACAAGTAATCTTTCTCAGAGCGGTCGGGTACGGCCGCTCTGGTTTTTTGAGGATAAGCAATGAGATTGGATAAATATTTAAAGGTGTCAAGAATCATCAAGCGCCGCACGGTCGCCAATGATGCCTGTGATACCGAGCACGTTTCGGTCAATGGAAGACGCGCCAAGGCGTCGTATGACGTCAAGGAAGGGGATATCGTTGAGATCACCTTCGGTCAGCGGACGCTTCGCTTTCGGGTATTGAGCGTAAGGGATTCGGTTGCTAAAGCAGATGCTGCGAGTATGTATGAAATTCTTGAATAACCGAGACGAATAACAGTTGATCGCTCCGCATAGGATAGAATGAGAAATCCTATGCGGAGGTTTTTTATGAGTGGACAGACTGAGAATCAGCTCCATGAGGTGCTGGTGAGAGAGCGGGGAGAGCTGCGGATCACGGGCGTGACAGAGGTAGAAAGCTTTGACGAGATGGGGGTGTCGTTGAGAACACTGCGGGGAGATATGACCGTAGAGGGACAGGGACTTCGGGTAGGTGTTCTGGACGTGGACCGTGGCATTGTAACTCTCAGCGGACGGATCGACGGGATCTTCTATTCCACGGAGGACAGCGGAGAAAAGCGCGGCTGGCTTGGAAGGTTATTTCGGTAGGATCCATGGAAATATCACCCTATTTTTTATCATTGCTCGTCCTCTATTCCTTTTTATTTGGGGGCGTGGTAGGCGTGTTGAACGATCTGCACCGATTAACAAGGATCCTGCTCGGGGTACGATATTCCCAAAAACGGTTTGAGCGACTGTACCAAGCTCGCTTGCCCTTGGTGGGGCGTTCGGTAGGAGAGATCGGAACGGGCGGCTTCCGACGAATTGCGCTGCCCGTTCTTCTATTTTTGCAGGACGTACTGTTGTTTTCCTTTGCGGCTGTAGGAGTGGCGGTGTTGAACTTTTATTTCAATCACGGACAGTTTCGTATCTACACCGTCGTTGCCGTTCTCCTTGGTTTTCTTCTGTATTACTTTACAGTAGGAAAGCTGGTGATGCTCTTTTCCGAGGGAATCGTCTGTCTCTTGCGAATGGCACTGACCATATTCCTATTTCTTGTTACGCGTCCGTTTGTGTACCTATGGCGGGGTATTTGCGCGGTAAGTGAAAAAATTGTTCGTAAAATCAGGGAAGCTATTGCAAATCGAAGGAAAAAGGTGTATAATATATGTGTGTCCCGCCAGCTGTTGAAGGAAGCGGAAAACGGCTTTTTGTCAGGTGCGGGAATGTTGAGTATGGAAATAGACAAAGAAACCGAAGATGGAAAAGAGTGAGGAATATCCATGGCGCTGAAGAGTTATTTTAAACGAAAAAAGAATACGGCGTCCATGCTTGTGCAAGGATTTTTGGCAATTCTTTTTGTATTTGCCGTGGTGTTCTTTGTTTGGAGTTTGATGAAATATAATAAGATCATGGAGGAAAAAAAAGAGGACGAAGCCTACGTAGAACAGCTCAACGATCGGATCGAGGAGCTGCAATATTTGGTGGATGCGCCCTTGGATGATGCATACAAGATCCGCGTTGCCCGTGAGAAGCTGGGAATGTGCTTTCCCGATGAAATTATTTTTCATACTGAGCTGGAATAAGCTTGGTTGACAAAAGAAATACAGAAAACAGCCGTTTGGTGCGATTTCACCCAGCGGCTGTTTTCTTTTTCCCTTGATTTGGGAATATATTGGGGGCTGGCGCAGTATACTACAGAAGAAGAATATTGACCAAAAGGGAAGGATTCAGAAAGAATGGTACAGGAAAATTTGGCGGCGTATCTGTTTTTTGAGGGAACCAATTATACGGCGTACGATTATTTCGGAGTTCACCGAATGGAAGGCGGTATCGTTTTTCGGGTTTGGGCGCCTTCTGCGGAGCAGATATATGTGGTGGGAGACTTTAACGAGTGGCAGGATACTGCTCCCATGACAAAAATTGAGGGCGGAATCTGGGAGGTGGTACTTCCCGAGGAGCAGGTAAGAACGGGGGATCGGTATAAATATAAGATCGCCGGGAGAGGCAAGGAGTGCTATAAGGCTGATCCCTACGGTGTTCGCACCGAGTGTCCCCCCGCTACCGCCACCGTAGTGGATTTTTTAGATGGATATTCCTGGCGTGACAGTGGCTGGATGTCGTGGCGCAAACGAAAAGCGGAAAAAATGTACGCGGAGCCCATGAATATTTACGAGCTTCACGCGGGCTCGTGGAAACGGCATGAGGACGGATCATACTATACCTACGGGGAGCTTGCAACCGAGCTTGCCACCTATGTCAAGCAGATGGGCTATACCCACGTAGAGCTCCTTCCCATTATGGAGCATCCCTTTGACGGCTCGTGGGGATATCAGGTAGGTTCCTTCTATGCGCCAAGTGCCCGCTTTGGTACGCCGCGGGATTTCATGGGGTTTATTGATTCCATGCATGAGGCGGGGATCGGAGTGATTCTGGATTGGGTTCCCGCCCATTTTCCGAAGGACGAGCACGGCTTGTTCGAATTTGACGGAGGCCCGCTTTACGAATATCAAAGTCCGGAGCGTATCGAGCATGCGGGGTGGGGGACAAGGAGGTTTGACGTGGGACGGAACGAGGTGATCAGTTTTTTGGTTTCCAATGCCTTGTTCTGGCTCAAGGTCTATCATGCCGACGGCTTGCGGGTTGACGCGGTAGCGTCTATGATCTATCTGGATTACGACAAGCGAGCAGGGGAATGGACGCCGAACATTTTTGGGGATCATCGGTGTCTGGAAGCGATCTCCTTTTTTCGGCGGCTGAATATCCGTGTTAAGGAATATGTACCTGATGCCTTGATGATCGCCGAAGAATCTACCGCATGGCAGGGCGTGACATCCTTGGATGGATATAATGGCTTAGGATTTGACATGAAATGGAATATGGGGTGGATGAACGATACCCTTGCCTATACCAAGAGGGATCCTGTTTACCGTAAATATCATCACGGACAGCTTACTTTTTCCATGACCTATGCATTTAGCGAGACGTATCTCCTTCCAATTTCCCACGACGAGGTCGTGCACGGAAAGGGATCGTTGTTGGAAAAAATGCCGGGGGATTACTGGCAGAAATTTGCCGGTGTACGGGCATATTTGGGATATATGATGACACACCCCGGAAAAAAGCTGTTGTTTATGGGGAGTGAGTTTGGTCAGTTTCGGGAATGGAACCACAACGGACAGTTGGATTGGTTTTTGTTGGACTTTGACGCTCATGCCCGACTTCAGCATTATGTCTCGCGGTTGAATCATTTCTATTTGGAAACACCTGCCTTATGGGAGGTAGACCGTTCTTGGGAGGGCTTTTGCTGGATCGACGCAAATAACCGAGATCACAGTATTCTGTCTTATCGGCGTATCGATCGCAAGGGAAGAGAGGTTTTGGTGTTGATCAATTTTACTCCTGTGGCAAGAGAGGAGTATCTCTTAGGCGTTCCCGAGGAAGGGCGGTATGAAGAGCTGTTGAACTCCGATTCCTTGGAATTCGGAGGAAGCGGGGTGATCAACAAGGGCATTTTGGAATGCACAGGACAAGGTTGGAATAATTGCCCGAATTCCATTCGTTTGAGAATTCCGCCCTTGGGGATCTCTATTTTGCGCTGCTGCGGAGGGCGCTCAAAAAAATAATTGGCAAAAGCCAAAATACAAAGCAAAGAGGAGGATCTTATGTTCAAAAAAAAAG
>JAZNVA010000175.1:0-7024 GCA_045592565.1 Eubacteriales bacterium
GGGCGTCCGCCGCCCTTACCGCCCGTTACGGCGGCAACTGCGCCAACAAGCTTGCCGGCATGCGCACCTGCGGCAACGGCATCCTTACCTGCAACGGCAAGGAAATTCAGCTTTTCGGGAGTTGCAAGCGCAAAAACGGCAACGATATCCGCATAGCTTGCCTTGATCTCATCTGCCAGCGTACGCGCCGCATCGGGCTGCATATCGGTGAGCGTTGCGGCAATCAAACGAACCGCACCCACACTCTTTGCCGACGACAAGATCGAATCCAGCTTGCCCGACGCCAGCTTGGCGTTGAGCGCATCGATCTCCTTCTTTGCCTCTCTCAGCTCGGTCTGCACGGCACCTGCGCGCTTGATCAGATCGGTGGGATTTTGTGCCTTCAGCTCGGCGCACGCGCCGCGAAGAAGCGTCTGCTGATCAGCGATCATTTCCAACACGCCACGTCCCGTCACTGCCTCGATACGACGTACGCCTGCGGCAACAGAGGACTCGGATACGATCTTGAACAGACCGATCTCAGCGGTGTTATCCAAATGGGTTCCGCCACAGAATTCGGTAGAGCAATCACCCATGCGAACCACGCGAACGATCTTTCCGTATTTTTCTCCAAACAGCGCCATCGCCCCAAGCTTCTTTGCCTCGTCAATGGGCATTTCCCTCTTATCAATGGTCAAGCCGCTCAGAATATATCCATTTACAAGCGCCTCAACTCTTGCCAGCTCCTCGGCACTCGTTGCGGAGAAATGGGTAAAGTCAAAACGCACATGGTCGTCAGAAACGGAGGATCCCGCCTGCTCTACGTGATTGCCGAGCACCTGACGAAGCGCCGCCTGAAGCAGATGGCACGCCGAGTGCGCGCGCATGGTAGCGCGACGGCTCTGCGATTCCACAGAAGCCTCTACGGTGTCTCCCACCTTCACGCTTCCGCTTTGCATCGTACACATATGCAGGAAGATACCGTCTGCCTTTTTGGTATCGTTAACCGCCAAGGAAGCTCCCTCGGATATCAGCTGTCCCTTATCTCCTGCCTGTCCGCCGCTCTCACCGTAGAAAGGAGTTGCGGAAAGGATCACCGTGCACTCGCCCTCGCTCCATTCCGAAACGAAGGAGGTTCCCTCCTCGCTCTCGGCAAGGATCGCCAAAACCTTAGCGGGGGAAACGAGAGAGTCATATCCGCAAAATTCGGTCTTGGGAAGATCGGCAAGCAGCTTCTTGGATCCCTCGTCCCAACCGCCGATATTTCCTCTTGCGGCGCGGGCGCGATCCTTCTGCTCCTGCATGAGGGTCAGGAAGGTCGCCTCGTCAATGGAAAGTCCCTTTTCCTCTACGATCTCACGGGTAATATCAAGGGGGAATCCGTAGGTATCGTACAGACGGAACACGTCCTCGCCCGAGATCACCTTCTCTCCCTTCTTCTCGGTTGCTTCAATCAGCTCGGCAAGCATGGAAAGTCCCGCATCGATGGTAGCGTCAAAGCGCTCCTCCTCGGTTGCGATCACCTTCAGGATATACGCCTTCTTCTCGCCCAGCTCGGGGTATGCGACGATGTTTTCCCCGATCACGACCTCGCAGAGTCCGCACAGGAAGGCATCCTTGATACCAAGGAGCTTACCGAAGCGGCATGCGCGGCGAAGAATGCGACGAAGCACGTAGCCTCTTCCCTCGTTGGAGGGAATCACGCCGTCGCAGATCATAAAGGTAGCGGAACGGATATGGTCGGTCACCACGCGAATGGCAATATCGTCCTTCCGATTTGCGCCGTATTCCTTGCCGGAGATCGAACAAACGGTATTGAGGATCTTTCGAACGGTATCTACCTCAAAGAGGTTGTCTACACCCTGCATGACGCAAGCCAGACGCTCAAGTCCCATTCCCGTATCGATATTCTTCTGCGCAAGCTCGGTATAATTGCCCTTGCCGTCGTTATTGAACTGAGAGAATACATTGTTCCAGATCTCCATAAAGCGGTCGCAATCACAACCGGGCTTACAGTCAGGAGAGCCGCAACCGTATTTTTCACCGCGGTCAAAATAGATCTCCGAGCAGGGGCCGCAGGGACCGGATCCGTGCTCCCAGAAATTGTCTGCCTTACCCAGTCGAACAATGCGCTCGGCGGGAACTCCGATCACCTTATTCCAGATCTCAAATGCCTCCTCGTCATTCTCATAGATCGAGGGCCAGAGAAGCTCACCGGGGATCTCCAGACAATCGGTCAGAAACTCCCACGCCCACGGAATGGCTTGCTCCTTGAAATAATCGCCGAAGGAGAAGTTACCCAACATCTCAAAGTAGGTCCCGTGACGTGCGGTGTGTCCCACGCGATCCAAGTCGGGCGTACGAATACACTTCTGACAGGTAGCCACACGATTACAGGGCGGTGTTTCCTCACCCGTGAAATATTTTTTCATTGGAGCCATGCCCGAGTTGATCAGGAGCAGGGATTTGTCATTGATGGGAACCAACGGGAACGAAGGGAGACGAAGATGTCCCTTGGATTCGAAAAAGGAGAGATATTTTTCCCGAAGGTCGTTGAGAGAAGTCCATTGCATTGCGGTAAGCCTTACCTTTCCTAAAAAATAATTATCACTTTATTATATCATTTGAAGAAGTGGTTGTCAATTGTTTTTTTGCTTTTCCCATAAATTACGTTTTCCCGACAGAAAAAAGGACGGTCCTCCCGTCCTTTTTTGTAAGGATTTAAAATTCGATCTCCTCGATAAAACCGTTTTGGATCAAGCCACGAAGAAGCCGCGTCTCTTTCTCCGCGCGCTCACGTGGGATCATATCATTCCACTCCGTCGGTGCATCGGATGCTGCAACACCTACGATCTCCATGTGCTTCGGCAGGAGCCAGCGAGCCAATGCCAGACTACGTCGCATATGGTCGGGAGAAGTCACGATACAGACTCTACGCGCCTTCTCAAACCGCAAGGCACGGTTGATCTGCACCGCTCCAAAGAGCATATTTTCCTTGGTGGTTCTCGCCTCTTTCTCAGAAAAGATCACCTCATGGGGCACTCCAGCCGCCAGAAGCGAGTCCATCATCCAATCCGCCTCCGATTTTACCGTCCCATCTACCTCCCATTCCACGCCGCCCGTAGGCACGATCGCAGGAACGTAACCCTCCAAATAGAGTGTGGCTGCAGCAGCGGCACGAGAGGCGCAAAAGTGGGGGTAGCTCCCCAGCAGAAGCGCCACGTCGGCATATTGAGGATCGCTACTCACACCGTCAAATACAATGTGACGCAGCTGACTGTCGGTCAGAGAAGAGAGATCTTGTACATGGGATAGTTTCATGGGAGTCTCCTTTGATGAAGCTCAATTTTTATGTAGTCATCAGCTTTTGAATAATCGCTCTCATTTGGGGAAGCTTTTTCTCCATATCGGCAAGAAGCGCGAACTGGTCGCGGCACCGCTCCAGATTATGCTTGGGACGGTGGATCTTGAAATAAGTATCTCCCGCCAGATAGTCGGTCAGGAAACGGATCCCGCACTCGTAGGTCATCATCATCGCGCCCTCAGGCAAGAGCTCCATCTCCTGCTTAGTCAGTCTGCCACCACAGCCTCTGAGGAATCCTCGCGCGTACGCCTCAAACAGATCCAGATCCAAGGAAACCTTGGAAAGATCGGTCTCGTCCTCCACCGCCGTATTGGCACCGAAACGAATAGAATCTCCAAAATCGTTTACAGAATAGCCCGGCATCACCGTATCCAGATCGATCACGCATGCAGCGGCTCCCGTATTGGCATCAAATAGAATATTGTTCAGCTTGGTATCGTTGTGTGTCACACGCAGGGGCAGTTCACCCGCCGCATGAGCGCGCTCCAGCGTTCCGGCAAATTCCTCTCTGGCAAGCGCAAAAGCGATCTCCTCTGCCGTCTCCCCGCATCTGCCGCAGGCATCCTCGGCAATCGCCCGCTTCAGATTCTCAACTCTCCACGGGGTATTATGGAAGTTTGCGATCGTCTCGTGAAGCTTCTCCGCGGGATAATCGGCAAGATCCTGCTGAAAGCGTCCGAACGCGTCAGCACAGATCTCAAAATCCTTAGCATTTTCCACCTGCTGTCTGGCAATGGTATCCTCCACAAACAGATACACTCTCCACCAAGAGCCAATGCTATCACAAAAGCAATCCGCGCCATCTCTTGTGGGGATTACCGTCAAGGATACACGGGAGGTGTCCTCCCCTCTTTGCGCTGCCTTTGCACGAATATGCGCGGTCACTCCGGCGATATTCTCCATCATTTCGGTGGGGCGCGGGAAAACAACGGTATTCATTCTCTGAAGAATATACCGTTTGCCGTTCCAAACTCCCAGAAACGTATCGTTGATATGTCCGCTTCCGTAAGGCTCACAATCGGTCAGTATCTCCCCAAAAAAGCTTTCCATTGCCTCATGGATCTTTGCACATGCCGCGTTCTTGCTCATCATAAACTCCTTTTCGCTTACCCGATCCTTTTCAGATCAAGCCGCCTAAATTTTTTTCGTACTCCTCAAGATCGATCACCTTTCCGGTGATACGGGATTCCTCTGCCGCAAAAGCAATGAGGTGATTCCGACAGGTCTCCTCGATGCTACAGAAGGACACGTTCTCGGTCACGTTGTTCAGACGATCCCGCAGGGCGCGGATGATGCCATCGTCTCCGCCGCCATGTCCACCGTCGATGGAATCATCCACCGCCGTGTCGTAAATAGAGATCTTCTCGGTCTCTCTGGTGGTAAAGTTATACAGCGTTACGAACGGCTCGTCCATATTGCCGATCAGCTCACCCTCGGTACCCATAATACGGATATTCCGTCCGCCCTTATTAAAGGCGCACATAGAGAAGCTGACGGTAGCTCCGTCCTCAAATTCCAGATTGACGGTTTGATGATCCACTACGTCGTTATCCATATGGAACACGCATTTTCCGTAATTTGTAGTGCGCAGGCGCTCCATCATTTCCTCGTCGGTATAGACCTCTTTGCCTCCCGCTGCGGTTTTTGCGAAGCTTCTTCCCTTTTTGATCTCCATATAGATCTTGATCGCGTTATAATTGCAGGTATCTGCGTGGGGACAGCCATCGGTACAATGTTCGGGAGCTCCCTCGGGCGCGTTCTTCTCGCAGAAATAGCTCAAAGAACCAAAGCTATGTACACGGGTACATTTCTTACCCAACAGCCACTGAATAATATCCATATCGTGGCAGGTTTTTTGCACGATCATAGGGGTGCTTTCCTTGCTGTTATGCCAGTTTCCACGCACGAAGCTGTGACTCTGGTGAATATTACCCACACATTCGACATGCTGAATGTGCATCGGCGTTCCGATCCGACCGTTATCGATCAGTTTCTTCAACGCGAGGAAGAAGGGGGTGAATCGAAGCACATGGCATACCTGAACGAACACGCCCTTTTCGGCGGCGGCACGCTCAATGATGCAGCACTCCTCAGGGGTTGCTCCCATAGGCTTCTCCAGCAGTATATCATACCCCTTTTCAATTGCCGCAAGGACAGGCGCCAAATGGTCTCTGTCCATGGTAGCGATGATACAAAGGTCGGCAAATTTGGGGCGACTCATAAATTCCTCCCACGAGGTATGGCACATCTCCTCGGGAATCGAATAGGTCTCCTTCATAAAATTTCTGCGATGCTCAATTGGCTCAGCTACGCCGATAATTTTAAAGTCATCTCCCATTGCAGCTGCGATTCTGGCATATCCTCGCCCTCTGTTTCCTGCTCCAATGATCAATACCGTTTTCATATTTCTTCTCCTGTTTTTTTGTATTTTTTGGTCTATCATTCAAAATGGATCAGAAATCATGCTTGACAAACCATCCCTTTTATCATATAATAATTCCGGACTATTGTCCATTGATCAAATCACTGTATTGTTGTATTTTTTTACTGCTTTTAGGAGGTTCTATGCGAGTTTACCGTGCCTATTCCGACAAAAATGGACTCAATGCATGTAGCCGTGCATCCGAGGAATTTCCGTTGGAGATCAATTGCGCCGGCGACGTGGAATCGGTATTTCCCTTTACCACACACAACCCCGGTGGAAGAAAGGATTATTATTTTCTTTATCTGGCAAGCGGCGAGCTGGAAGTGACTCTTCCGAGCAAGATTCAAACGGTATCCGCCGGAACCGTTTTGATCTTTCCGCCCGGCTATTCTTATCGATACGTCTATCAGGGAAAAGGACCCCTCCGCTACCTTTGGGCACACTTTACGGGCTCCTACGCGGATCGTTTTTTAAGGGAATGCGGCATGAATCCGCTTCCCTTCTGCCGTGAGCTCGGAGAGTCCCGCGCCGTTGCAGAGCAATTCGAGCGCATGCTGATCCTCAGCGAAGGAAACAGCCCGCGGCTTCGGCAGGAGCTGTCTTGCGCCATGGAACAGGTGATCCTTACTACCGCTCGCGCCATTACCGTTACGGAAAAGCAACCGCTGGAGCGCTCCTTGCACCGTATGCACAGTGCCTTTTGGGAGGAGCTTCGAATTCCAGACCTTGCCGCCATGGAAAACTTGAGCCATTCCCGTTATATCACTTTGTTCCGCAGGCAAACGGGAGTTTCGCCCACCGCCTACCTGATCGGTCTGCGTATGGAACATGCCTGTTACCTGTTGTCTAATACCGATATGAGTATTAAGCAAATTGGTATTTCCGTAGGCTATGAGGATCCTCAATTTTTTAGCAAGCTGTTCAAAAAGCACGTAGGCGTATCCCCTCTGCAATATCGAAAAACCTGCTGATCCACTTTTCGGGATTCCACATAATATAACTTTAATTATATCATCCTTCTTACCGGTTGTCAAGATATATTTATCATGTCTTGCATTACCGGTACACTTTCTGTCACAAACGGACAAAAAAGAACAAAATACCCCCTCACAAAGAAAACGGCTTACAGGAATTGAACTGCCCCAAATTGTGCGGACAGCACAAAAACAGCCTTAATGGCAGAAAATATTAAAAGTTAAGCAACGAACTGACATCGCTTTTCGAGTGGTGTCAGTTTTGTTTTGAGTTGAATACGT
>JAZNVA010000176.1:0-14658 GCA_045592565.1 Eubacteriales bacterium
CGTAGTTCTTAATTCTCAGAAACTGTCCTTAAGAACGAGCAGCAGAAACTTGTCGAATTTTTTTGGCGGAGAAGGAGAGATTTGAACTCTCGCGCCGGTTAATCCCGACCTACACCCTTAGCAGGGGCGCCTCTTCGGCCAACTTGAGTACTTCTCCGTATTTTGTACCCGCAAATCCGCCGATTTCCGAACTTGCCTAACTATTATACCCCATTTCCCCGCGTTTGTCAATATCTTTTTGAATCTTTTTCTTCTTTCCCTTTGTTTTTTCTCCGTCTGAGTCTCTTTTCGTCCCGTTTCCTCCCTTTTTCCTTTACGCGGAACACCCATAGCTTACTTACCCAATAGTTGGTGAACAGCATCATCAGCGAGGACGCCGCCTTTGCCCAGACACGCTCGGTCAGGGGGATCCCCCACAGCATCCTTGTCTGATATCCTCCCTGCTCCAGCAGGACGATCACCAACAGATTCACTCCCACCTCTAACAGGTAAGTCATGATTCTGGATGCCGCAAAGATCTCGATCTGACGAAGTGCCACTCTCGTTCCCTGCTCCGCGTCCACAAAAACAAATTTCTTACTGGTCCAGAACGCCACGATCACGCCTACCACCCATTGCGCGGTACTGGCGATCACGTCCAGCATCAGAGTCGGTTCCCCCGCCTCGTCGTGCCAGATCCTTACACCCCATCTCAGAGTCAGAAAACAAGCCAAAAGAGAGCAAAAGGTGGTAATGGTACCAAAGGACAAATACAAAACCACTTGCTTATGCCGATGCAAAAAGTTGCGCATTCGCTTCATCCTCAGCCTCCTTCCGTCCTTTCGGACAGGGTTACTTCTCGCTCCCGATCTTCTCCGCGTACGCCTTTGCCGCCTGCTCCATTTTATTGTCGCCGTACCGATAGTACTGCTTTTGCTTCAGATCGTCCGGCAGATATTGCTGCTTGACGTAATGATTGGGGTATTCGTGAGGATATTTGTAGCCCTTGAACAGGGGACTTTGCAGGTGGGACGGAACGACCGTTCCCAGCCCCCGCTCGATATCCGCCATTGCCTCATTGACCGCCTCATAAGCGGAATTGGATTTGGGCGAGGTCGCCAACAAGATCGCGGCATGCGCCAGCGGAATCCTCGCCTCGGGCATCCCCAGCTCCTTGGCAGACTCACAGCACGCCCGTGTGACCACGGCTGCGGTGGAATAGGCAAGTCCGATATCCTCGTTCGCAATGACCTGCAGACGTCGGCAGACCGAGATCAGCTCCCCCAGAGAGAGCAGCTTTGCCACGTAGAATGCCGCGGCGTCGGGATCGGAGCCCCGAATGGATTTCTGCAGGCAAGACAGCAGGTCGTAGTGAGTATCATCGTCAAAATTTCCCACACGGACGTTAAAGCCGTCCACCACCTCACGGGTAACGGTCTCGTCCGCCGCAAAAAAGGAATTTTCCAGAAGCACGATGGCATGTCGCACGTCGCCGCCTGTGGAGCGGGCGATATATTCCAGCACCTCGTCCGCCGCGGTCTTTTTCGTACCGTTCTGTCCGTTCAGGTAGTCTACCGCCCGACGGAGCGCGACCATACAATCCTCGGCGGCGACGGGCTTGAACTCAAAGAGAGAGGAACGGGAAATAATGGCGTTATAGATATAAAAATGAGGATTCTCGGTGGTGGAGGTGATCAACGTCACCCGACCGTCCTCGATATACTCCAAAAGCGCCTGCTGTTGTTTCTTATTGAAATACTGGATCTCATCGATATACAGAAGGATCCCGCCCGTGCAGAACACGTTATTGGTGCTGCTCAGGATATCCTTCACGTCGGACAGGGAGGCAGTGGTGGCGTTCAGGCGATGAAAGACCATGCCCGACTCCCGCGCGATGATCTCGGCGGCAGTGGTTTTCCCCGTCCCGGGAGGGCCGTAAAAGATCATATTCGTCACCCGTCCCGCGGCAAGCATCTTACGAATGACGCCTCTCGCTCCGAACAGATGCGCCTGTCCCACGATCTCGTCAAAGCTCTTGGGGCGCAGCTCCTCGGCAGTTCTGATATTGGTCATACCCTAACTCCTTGTCTCAGCTTAAAATTTGGTTGGAGCCCACGGACCGAAAGCCTCCCACCAGATCGTTCACCAGAGAGAGCAGATACGGCAGGAGCATGAGAACGGCAAAGCCCACGACGACCATCACCAGCGAGAACAGAATTGCTCCCGCCCAGGTGCTTCCCTTTTTCTCAAACTTCACGTCTGCCATATATTCCATGTGCTCGGGAATATAGAAATGGTGCGTATGGGGATCCACCCGAAAGAGCTTTTTCGGCATCTTCTTTGGCAGAGCGGGATCTTCCTTTCGCCGCTCGGCGTATTCCTGCTCCCGCGCCGCGAACTCCCTCAGGGCGTCCTCCTCTTCCCGACAGCGGACCACCCGCCGCAGATTCACGCCCCGTCTGACGCCGTAGCGTATCCACAGCTTATGAGCGCAATTCAGCTCAGGCAGGCTTTTGGCACTCTCTGCCGACAGACAGTCCTCTCTCAGCAGCAGGCGCACAAAATCGCCCCAGATCCGTTTATTGAAGACCACCATAAAGCCCGCGATACAGAGCCCGATCACCACGCCCAGCACGATCGTCCGCAGCATAGCAAAGGAATTGCCGTCCATGTTCAAATGCTCGTAAACGGTCTCCCGATAAAAATAAGTGTCAAGAAAATACAGCCACAGCTCCTTCCAGAGGGGCAGATTCTCCTCGCTGATACGAAGCGTCGCCAGAAAATGATTACCCATAGTACCTCCGTCCCCTCCCGCAACCGCCTTGCCGCCTTCGGGGAATCGTGTGGGGCGTTCAAGGACGCCCCACGAAAAATTCTTACCTTACTTACTTTTTGATGATGTCCACGCCCACGTACTTGCGCAGTACCTCAGGAACGACCACGGAGCCGTCCGCCAGCTGATTCTGCTCGACCAGAGCGGGCAGGATACGGCTGGTCGCCAGTCCCGATCCGTTGAGGGTATGCACGAATTGCATCTTCCCGTTGTCGCGTCTGACGCGCATCATGCCGCGGCGAGCCTGATAATCCCGTCCGTTGGACACGGAGGAGACCTCTTTATAGCCGTTCATGGAAGGAATGTTGATCTCGATATCGTAAGTGCGCGCCATGGTCGCAGAGCAATCCTCTGCCGCCAGCTTGACGGTACGGAAATGGAAGCCCAGTCCCTTCACCAGATTCTCGGCGTGAGATACCAGCTCCTCGAACGCCTCGTCGCTCTTTTCAGGCAGTGTGTACTGTACCATCTCTACCTTGTTGAACTGATGTCCGCGCACCATTCCGCGCTCGTCGGCACGGTAGCTTCCCGCCTCACGGCGGAAGCAGGGGGTGTAGCTGATATACTTTCTGGGCAGATCTGCCTCGGTGAGGATCTCATCGCGGTGGAGGGATACCAGAGCCGTCTCAGCGGTGGGGAGCATAAAGCGACGGCGCTCATCCTCTGCCGTCTCCAGCCAGTAGACCTCGTCCACGAACTTGGGGAACTGACCTGCCGTCAAGCCGCACTCATATCCTAACATATGGGGAACCAGCACCAGCTCATAGCCGTTGCCCAGATGGGTATCCACAAAATAGTTCAGCAGAGCCCACTCCAAACGGGCACCCATACCGCGGTAGATCCAGAAGCCCGCGCCGGAGAGCTTGGTTCCTCTCTTATAGTCGATCAGACCAAGATCCGTGCAGAGATCCACGTGATTCTTGGGCTCAAAATCAAACTGCTTGGGCTCGCCGAAGAAACGGAGGGGCATATTGTTCTCCTTGCCGCCGGGAAGAAGATCCTCGTCAGGCAGGTTGGGCAGTCCCAGCATCACGGAGGTAAACTGCATCTCGACCTCCTTCAGACGCTCGTCGATCGCCTTGGACTTGGCGGACATTTCCTTCATCTGAGCAAAAATAGGAGCAACGTCCTTCCCTTCCTTCTTCAGAACGGGGATCTGCTTGTTCATCTTGTTCTGCTCCGCCTTGATCGCCTCGGTCTCGGCAATGAGGTTTCTGCGCTCGGTGTCAAGAGACAGGATCTGCGCGATATCCTCCTTGGCATCCTTGCCCTTCTTGGCAAGTCTTGCGATCACTTCATCGGGATTTTCCTTGATATATTTGATGTCTAACATGTTCTTTTCTCTCCTTTTTTCCTGTTCTGCAATGTTTTATAATTCCTTTTTGGAATTTCCATTTTCTGGAAATTAAACGGTTTCCTCAAAGATCGTTTCTCCGCACAGATTACGAAGCAGTGCTTCCAGATCCTCGTCGTTGTCGTAAGAAAGCTCAACGACCTTCTTGCGGGTGGATCGGGAAATTCGCACCTTCCTGCCAAGGCTCGACATGGCTCTCCGCTCCAGCTCCTTCATATGAACCTTGATCTGGGGGTGGACCTTCTCCTCGGCGGGCTCTTCTCTGGGCGTGTTCAGCCGCTTCACCAACGCCTCTACCGCGCGGGCGGACAGCTCTTGGGAGATGATCCGATTTGCCACGTCGATCATCTGCTCCTCGGTCGAAAGAGACAGAAGCGGTCTTGCGTGACCGACCGTAAGATCTCCGTTGCGAAGCATCTCCAGCACCTCGTCGGGCAGATCCAACAGGCGAAGCATATTTGCTACCGTGGAGCGATTTCTGCCTACCTGCTTTGCCACCTGATCCTGCGTCAGACCGAATTTTTCGATCAGCGCGCCGTATCCCATGGCTTCCTCCACGGGATTCAGATCTTCTCGCTGAATATTCTCGATCAAAGCGACCTGCGCCGCCTTCAGCTCGTCGCCATCGAACACTACCGCGGGGATCTCGGAAAGTCCCGCCATTTTCGCGGCGCGCCACCGTCTCTCTCCCGCAATGATCTCATAGGTTCCGCTCATATCCGCGTTTTCACGGACGATAATGGGCTGCAGAACGCCGTATGCGGCGATAGAATCCGCCAAGACCTCCAACGCTTCTCGCTCAAAGGTCTTTCGGGGCTGATCCCGACGGGGCTCTATGTCGGAAATCCGAATGGGTTCCCCTGCTCCGGGCTTGGAATCCAGAACGTTATCCCCCATAATGTCATAAAAGGATCTTCCCAGTCCTCTTCCTTCTGATCGTTTTGCCATTTTCTTACCTTTTCCTTATTTTTATTTGAAATTCTTAAAATTCGACTTTATACTGTTGGTTTTGGGCAAGCCATCGTAAAGTCCCTTGGGACGGATCTCCACCCCAACGGTGCTTACCGACGCGGGCGGTGTGACCGATACCGAGCCGCTCTCGTCTCTGCGCACCACGGTTCCGCCACGCCGAATGCTCGGCGCGTTATCCTCCATCAGCTCTCCCAGACCTCTTCCAAGTCCCGCTGCCTTCTTTGCCATCGTTTTCTCCCTTTCTCCAAGGAGCGATCAGATCCTGGTTACCAATTCCTTGGCAACCTCCAGATATTCCTTGGCTCCCTTGGAGTTCTTATCGTGATAATAGGTGGGCTTTCCGAAGCCGGGCGCCTCGGTCAGCTTTACGTTGCGGGAGATCCGTGTCTCAAACAGCTTGTCCTCATAATGCTTCTGAAGCTCGGAAATCACCTGCATAGACAGAAGCAATCTGCCGTTATACATGGTAATGAGGATCCCGCTCACCGTCAGATCCGCGTTATAAAGGCGCTTGATGCGGTTGATGGTGATCATCAGCTGAGAAAGTCCCTCCAGCGCGTAAAACTCGCACTGCATGGGAACGATCACACCGTCGCTGGCGGCAAACGCGTTAATGGTCAGCATGCCCAGAGACGGAGGACAGTCAATCAACACGTAGTCGTACTCCTCCTTCACCTCGGCGAGCGCATTTTTCATGCGATATTCGCTTTCCTCAAAATCATACAGCTCAAATTCCGCTCCCGCCAAGGAAGTATTGGTAGGGATCACGGACAAATTTTGGTAAGGAGTCTCCAAAATGATCTCCCTTGCATCCTTTTCTCCCGTCAAAAGCTCCTTGGTAGATGCCTTCAAGCCTTTTTTGGAAACACCCACGCCGCTGGTGGTATTTCCCTGGGGATCCAGATCAATGATCAAAACCTTATAGCCAAGCAAGCCGAGAGACGCGGCTACGTTGACACAAGAGGTGGTTTTTCCCACGCCGCCCTTCTGGTTTGCAAATGAAATAATTTTACCCATAGAGTATATTTTCCCGTCCTTTCCGATCGATTCCGCAACGACGAAGAACACAGCGGATCCCGCTCCCGTTCATCGCCAGTTTCTCATTTAAATTATAGCACAAAGCCAACTGTATTGCAAGAGCTTTTCGCGATTTTTTGCCAAAATCTCTCGTATTTTCTACAAAGCAAGGCAAGAAACCGACCACATCGGCTCCTTGCCCCATTGTTTCACGTGAAACAGCCCATCCAGACACCCCGTAAAAAGGATCCTGTTTCACGTGAAACATCTCTATCGATTCACTTGTTCATCCGAATGCAGATCTCCACCGCGCGCGTCCCGTTCACCACGTTAATCGAAGCGTTCTTTCCACCCTTGTTCCAGTGATCTACTCGCCGTTGCAAGGATCGAACCATGTCCATGATCTCTTTTTCGCCCCGAAACAGATCGACGGAAACAGGCTCCTTTGCTTTTTGACGAGCTTCTTTCCTTTTTCGCTCCTCCCGCGCGAGGATCTCCTCCACATACCGTTCGGTCGCTTGAACGTTTAGTTTTTCCTCCGCCGCGTAGGTAATTACCGCTTTTCGCTGATCAACCCCCTCTAATTTCAGCAGCGCTCGGGCATGGCGTTCTGTCAATCCATATTCTAAGATCATTTTTTGCTCCTCATAGGACAGTCGGAGCAAGCGAAGCTTATTGGCTACCGCCGATTGGCTCAGTGACATCTTCCGCGCCACCTCTTCTTGTGTCAAATGGTAGTTATCGATCAGCTTTTTGAAGCCGTACGCCTGTTCAAACATATTCAGATCCTCGCGCAGAAGGTTTTCGATGATGGCAAGCTCCGCTGACATTTGCTCGGTCACCTCCATCACCACACACGGAACGGTCAAATATCCAAGCATTTTTGCCGCCCGAAGCCGCCTCTCACCCGCGATCAGCTCATATTTATATACATCGTCGGGGTCCGAGGCACGTACCGTTAGCGGTTGCAGGATCCCATACCGCCGAATGGAGTCCGCAAGACGAATGATGGAATTTTGCTCAAACTCCGCTCTGGGCTGTGCCCGATTGGGCCGAATATCGTCGGTTTTGATCTGAATCACTCGCACACCAAGCTCCTCATCCACGCTTTTTTGCCGCCTGAAATATTTTAGATCCGTCATTTTTCTTCCTCCTGATGGGATTTATTGTTTCACGTGAAACGTCCTTTGTCTCACTAAGGTCAATTATACCATGCAGGAAATAAAAAAATCCACGAAACGAGAGTGTTGTTTTCTTGATCTTTTCCTCGAAAAAGAAAGAAAAGCCGACTCGATCGGCAGATCAAGTCGGCAAAAATGCGGGAAATGTTGAAATCACAGCGGTTTCTTGGAAATTTTGGAGAAATGTCTTGGATAAATCTTTGGTGTCGCCGCTGTTTTCTCGATCACCACCAGCGTCCGTTTTTCTACGGATTCTCCATCGGTCAGATCACAGGAAAGCTCTTTTCGAACCGTTCCGCCGCAGATGGTGATGCAACGCTCCGCTAAAGACAGCTCCTCCTTTGCTTGCGCGGACTTCATGGCGATCACCTTACCGCCGATACGGGCATAGGGGATACAAAGCTCGCAAAGCACAGGCAACGCCGCGACCGCGCGGGCTGTCACGACGTCAAAGCGCTCTCGATAGTCCACGCGATGGGCATATTCCTCAGCGCGGGCGGAAATTTCAGTAACATTGCTCAAGCCGAGCAGAGCCGCCGTTTCCTTGACGTATGCGACCCGTTTTGCCGTTCCGTCCAGCGCCGTTATGGTCAGATCGGGGCGAAAGATCGCCAGCGGAAGCGTGGGAAAGCCCGCGCCACAGCCCACATCCATCACAGCCGATCCTTGCGGGATCTGCTCCGAGATCGTCAGGGAATCTACGTAATGGCGCAGAATAATGGCTTTTTCTTCCTTAATTGCCGTCAGATTCATGCTTTGGTTGACAAAAAGCATCCGTTCCGTGAGATGAAACAGCTTTTCCGCTTGCTCCTCCGAGCAAGAAAGCCCGTTTTTCTTAAATAAGCTCTGACATTCCTTGATAAACTCCGATTGAGTCATAGTTCACTCCTTTGTTTCACGTGAAACGTTCAGCGCAAGCCCAGATAAATGAGTAAGACCGATACGTCCGTGGGGTTTACGCCGCTGATTCGGGAGGCTTGTCCCACCGTCAGAGGCTTGACCTGCGCCAGCTTTTGCGCCGCCTCCAACCGTAATCCACGGATTGCCGTATAGTCGATATCCTCGGGGAGCCGTTTGTTTTCCAGCTTTTCGTACCGTCGGATCTCATTGATCTGCCGCTTCATGTAGCCCTCGTATTTTACGGCAACCTCAGCGGTCACGCGAACGCGGAGGGGCAAGCAGGGGCGATCGGGATCGATCTCGGCAAGCATCTCGTAGGTCATATCGGGACGGCGTAGAAGATCCGCCAAGGAAACACCGCTTGAAACGGGCGTCATTCCGCACCTCACCAGAAAATCGTTGCAATGCTCGGGAGAATAATGAGTATTTTTCAGCCGCTCGATCTCGCCGTCCACCATTTTTTGTTTTTTCAGATAGATTTGATACCGCTCCTCGGAGATCAGCCCCATCTCATAGCCCTTGGGTGTCAGGCGGGCATCGGCATTGTCCTGACGGAGCAAAAGTCGATATTCCGAGCGGGAAGTCATCATACGATAGGGTTCGTTGGTTCCTTTGGTTACCAGATCGTCGATCAGCGTGCCGATATAGCTCTCGCTCCGCGTCAGGACCAAGGGCTCCTTGCCTTGGATCTTCCTTGACGCGTTCAAGCCTGCCACCAAGCCCTGCGCCGCCGCTTCCTCATAACCCGAGGTTCCGTTGAACTGTCCCGCCCCGTACAAGCCCTCCACGGTCTTGCATTCCAAGGAAGCGTAAAGCTGGGTAGGATCGATGCAATCATATTCGATCGCATAGGCATATCGCATAATTTCCGCTTTTTCAAAGCCCGTCAGCGAGGCAAGCATCTTCCTCTGGACGTCCACGGGCAGGGAAGTGGAGAAGCCCTGAATATACATCTCCTCGGTATCCGCTCCCACGGGCTCCACAAAGAGCTGATGGCGCTCCTTGTCAGCAAATCGAACCAGCTTATCCTCGATAGAGGGGCAATAACGGGGTCCCGTGCCGTGGATCTGCCCCGAATACATCGCGGAGCGGGTGATATTCTCCCGAATGATCCGATGTGTCTCCCCGTTGGTATAAACAATATGGCAGGGAAGCTGTTCCAGGGCGTCAAAATACGCCTCGTCAGTCAACGCCGAATACGGTGTTATGGGAGATTCCCCGTCCTGGCGCTCCAGCTCGGAAAAATCAATGGAGCCTCGCCGTACGCGGGCAGGGGTCCCCGTCTTGAAGCGCATCAGGCGAAGCCCCAATCCCCGCAGGGAATCGGAGAGTCCCGTTGCCGCCAAGAATCCGTCGGGCCCGCTTGCGTAGTTCACGTCGCCCACAAAAATGCGGCTGTCCAGATAGGTTCCCGTACAGATGACCGCCGCTCTACACTCCCAAATCTCTCCGAGACGGGTCGTGACCGAGGCGACCGCCCCGTTTTCCATGCCTACGTCCACGATCTCTGCCTGGATCAACCGAAGATTGGGCGTTGTCTCCAGCACCCGCTTCATCAGACGGTGATATTCTTTTCGGTCGGCTTGGATCCGCTTGGAGTGGACCGCCGCGCCCTTTCCGAGATTCAGCGTTCTGGATTGGAGCGTCACCTGATCGGCAACGCGCCCCATCTCGCCTCCTAAGGCATCGATCTCATAGACCAGATGTCCCTTTCCCGTTCCGCCGATGGAGGGGTTGCAGGGCATATTGGCGATCGATTCCAGCGACATGGTAAAGAGAACGGTATCCGCGCCCGTCCGCGCCGCCGCCAGCGCCGCCTCGATGCCTGCATGTCCCGCACCGATCACGGCTACGTCAATTCGTTCGGACATAAAATTCCTTTCATTTCGTTATATTTATGAATATTCCATGTTTTTTTATGGGTATTACCTTGTCAAATCCATAAAAGTTTGTTACAATGAGACCGAGGACGCGTGAGATTTCCGCCATGAAAGAGGGGAACATCCAAATCTCTTTCGGAATCGCTTGGAGAAATATCCCGCATCGGGATATCCGCAAAGCCCCGCGATCTCTCCCACCGTCGCCTCCGTCTCTTTCAGAAGCTCCGCCGCCCGTTCCATGCGGATCTGCTCTAAGGTCTGCATCACGGTACAGCCGTATTCCTCCCGAAAGCTCTCGGTAAGTGTCACCGTACTGCAATGAAAATACAGGCTCAGCGAGGACAGCGTTACGGTATCCCCGTAATGCGATCGGAGATAGCGAAGGATCCTGGGAGCCAAGGGGGAGGTCACCCGTCCCACAAAGTCGGTACGGTCGGCAACCGAATCGGCAAAAACCGTCAGCGCCGTGACGATGGCACGATACTCCTCCGCCGTATGTCTGGGAAGCTGAGCGATGAGCCGCTCGATCTCCCCCTCGTCCCGTGACAGGGCAGGGAAGGCAGACAAGGCGTCTCGCAGCCGTTCCTCGGCGCCACCCGTTGCGGGAAGAGATTTTCCAAGAAACAGATACCCCCGCGTCACGCCGCCCTTTCGGATCGGCGCGAGGATCTCATACAATCCAAAGGGGCAGACAAAGGCATAAGGCTCCCCCGTACGGTCGCAGGCTCTCCTTGCCGCCATATCCGAGGCATAGCAACGCTCAGTCACGGAAGGATCGATCTGTCGGAGACGGGAACAAAGCTCACACCGCCCTCTCGTCGAGGAAGAACAGGGGATCCCGTGAAACCCAGCGTCGTAAAGAGACGCGCACATCCCCGTCATCTCCTGCAGAGCGCTCAACAGCTCTCCCAAGGTCCGTTCCATTCTCTCGCCCCCTTCCGTCATTATGATGTTATTATATCAAATTTCCGGCTCTATTTCAAGACCTTTCGGGGCAAAAAGCTCCGTCAATATAAAATTCAAGCAAAAAAGGAGACCTCACCATGTCTTTATTGGAAATGAAAATCCTCTCGTCCCTGGAAAAGTGCTTTCTGGACGAATCCCCTATGGAAAAACCCGAAAAAAAGGAATTTGTAATGTTCCGCAACGAGAGACTGTCCTTTCAGGTGGCGTATCGCTACATGGGAGAGCCAACGGGCAACATCCTACGCTACGCCCCCGTTAAGCTTGAAGGAGCGCTGGCGCCCTTTGCCAAGCTTCGTCTGGTCGCCAACGTGCCCAATCAGTATCCCGCCTATGCCGAAAATCCCGGGGGAGCGTTTCTGCGAACCGAGCCCGGCCTTTATCCCGACCTGCTCCGTCCGCTGATCTACCCCAACGCGGTATCTCTCCCTTGCGGACAGATGCATTCGCTTTGGATCGACATCGAGCTTCCCGAAGATTTTTCTGCAGGCAGATACGACATCTCCCTTTCCATCTTCTCCGCGGAAAAGGGTCAAGAGGGAGAGTGTTGGGGAACGGTTGCGGGTAACGTCACGGTGCTTGACGCCGTCCTGCCCGAAAACACGCTCATTCACACCGAGTGGTTCTATACCGATTGTATCGCCAACTATTACCGTGTCAAGGCGTTTTCCGAAAAACACTGGGCGCTGATCGAGAATTTTATGCGCACCGCAACGAAAAACGGGATCAACATGATCCTGACTCCCATCTTCACCCCCGAGCTGGACACCTACATCGGCGGCGAGCGGCTGACCACCCAGCTTCTGGAGATTGAGAAAAACGAGGACGGAAGCTACACCTTCGGCTTTGAGAAGCTCCACCGTTGGATCGATCTGGCGCTCGACTGCGGATACAAATATTTTGAGATCCCCCATTTCTTTACCCAATGGGGCGCAAAGGCGGCGCCCAAGATCATCGTAAAGGTCAACGGAAGAAAGAAAAAATACTTTGGCTGGCACACCGACTCCATGAGTGAGGAGTATCTGAGCTTCCTTCGTCAGATGATCCCCGCTCTGATCGGGGAATTCAAGAAACGCGGGCTTGACAAGAAATGCTTCTTCCACGTATCCGATGAGCCCGGTCTTAAGGTTCTGGATCAATACCAGAAATGCGCCGACGTACTCAAGCCGCTTCTGAAGGGGTATACGATCATCGATGCCCTTTCCAATTTTGATTTTTATGAGCTTGGCATTCTGGAAACCCCCGTTCCCTCCACCTATCACGCCGAGCCCTTTATGGCGGCAAATCTAAAAAAACCTTGGGTCTATTACTGTGGCGGCGGACGAAAGGGAACCTCCGACCGCTCCATCTCCATGCCCTCGGCAAGAACAAGAGTGCTTGGCGTACAGCTTTACTATTATCAGATCGTGGGCTTCCTCCACTGGGGTTATAATTTCTACAACTCCTGTCACTCCTACACCGCCCTGGACCCTTACGGCAATCCCGATTGCTCGTATTTTACCCCCTCGGGTGACTGTTTCCTGGTTTACCCCGGTCAGGACGAAACCGCATGGGAATCTCTGCGCCTGAACGCCATGCGGGAAGCCGTGGACGACATTCGCGCCCTGCGGCTTTATGAGGAAAAATTCGGCAGAGACGCCACTGTCGCGCTGTTAATGGAGGGAACCGACGGAGAACTGTCCTTTACGCATTATCCCTCGGACGCGAGCTACCTCATCAATCTACGGGAAAAGATCGCCAAGGCGTTTTTATAAAACACGGGGACGCGTAAGGGAAATACCCTGCCCCCATTCCAAACAAAAGCGACCGCGTTGTCCGTTTGACGGACCGCGCGGTCGCTTTGTTATTCACACGGAGGTCTTATCTGTCGCTTTCCTTACTTTTCCGTTTTCTCGGCAGGGAGATCGCAACACCCACGATCATCAGCGCAAGCCAGATCAGCACGATGTTGCCCCACGCCCACGCCTTTTTCTCAATGAGGAAGGGAAATACGATATTTGCCGTTGCCGCCGCCATGTAGCTGAGAAAATCCAGAAAGCCCGTAGCCCCCGACACCACGCCCGTATCCCGAAGGCTGGGGCAGTATCGGCTCCAGAGCATGGTCGCCGCGCCGTTGGACGACATAATGGCAAGCACGATCAGAAGAACGTTCAGCCAGGGAAGTCTGACAAGATAGGTCAGGGCAAAGCAGACTGCGGCACTGAAAAACATCAGCAACAGCGTTTTATCCAGATTGTGCCCCATTTTTTCATAGAGAAACACAACGATGAACGCGCCGCAGGAAATAAACAGAGACGCGACCGTAAAGATCAGAGTAGACTGCTCCAAGGAAAATTCCAACCGCTCGTAGAAGTAGGTGGGAAGCCAGAACAGCACAGAGGTTCTGACCACACCGGTAAGGATCGAAACGATGGAAAATTTCACGATCTGTCGGCGGAACAGCTCCCGCATACAGCCCCCTTCCTTTCGTTTGGGCTTTTCAAACCGTCCGTAGGTCACAAGCCCACCGCGTTCAAAGAGGACAAACGAGAAAAATACCACCACCGCCATGATACAAAGAATGGCGCTGCTTACGTAGAACACGCTGTACCACGTAAGAAAGGTCGCCAGAAGCCCGGCTGTAGGAGAACCGAAATACGAGGCAAAAGTATAGCCGAGGGAACAACGGGTGGTATAGGGCATTTCGGTGTTTTCAGAGACCACCTTCGTCATGGGGCCGTAGATCATGGCAAGGAAAAATCCCGTAGCACCGTAGGCGATATACGCGCCTAAGGGGATCTCACCTAAGGTTGCATTGGTCAAGCTCAGATTGGCAAAAAGAAAATTGGTTACACCCGCCAGAAGCAGACCGCAGCTCATCATGTATTTCGCCTTGATCTTGTCGCCCACAAACCCGTTGATCAGCTGACCGATCGCATAGGTGTAAAAGTAAATAGAGGAGCTCAGTCCAATGGCATCCTTGGCAAAGCCCTGCTCCTGCATGGCAGGGGTAACGGCACTCAGCACGTTTCTCGCAAGATATACCGCAAGGTATGCGAGGAAACAAAGGGTTCCGATCTTCAATGCCTTTTTCGCGTTTTCCGTCATATCTAAATTCCGTCCTTTCATCAAACAATTAGTATTATATACCGCCGCGGGGTTTTTGTCAAGGGTTTTTCACTTTTTCTTAGCGAACGGGATCGGCGGAAGCTCCTTACTGCGCCATGGGCGGGAGGGCTTTTACTTTTAGGCGCAATGGATCCTTCGTCACCCTGTGTCTCCTTCTTCCCATCCTTTGAACAGCGGACGGACGACCGATGGTCGCCCCTACGGTGAACGGCAACGAAAAAGGATGCATCGCATCCCTCTCGTTTGTTCGGGGATTCGAACCCCGTTTTGCGCCTTTGCCTCCGAATGCTTTTCTTCTCCGTCCGCAAAAGCATCAAAATTCGCTTGCGAATTTTGATGGGGTCCGAATGCCGAGGGTTCGGCAGACAAAGAAAAAGGGATGCATCCCTTTCGTTTGTTCGGGGATTCGAACCCCGTTTTGCGCCTTTGCCTCCGAATGCTTTTCTTCTCCGTCCGCAAAAGCATCAAAAT
>JAZNVA010000177.1:0-6027 GCA_045592565.1 Eubacteriales bacterium
AAGTTTTTGGGGTTATAGGGGACTTTTTTCAAAAAGCCCCCTAACAAAACGCGCCCCGCGTCCCCGCGTCCCAATCCGTCGGTACGGAGTGTCCGACGGATTGTTTCCAAAGAAAAAAATAAGGACGATCGGTTATCCACAAAGAATAGAACGGTCGTCTTATTTTATTCCCAAATCCAAAAACATGGAAAAGTTTTTGGGGTTATAGGGGACTTTTTTCAAAAAGTCCCCTAACAAAACGCGTCCTCGCGTCCTCGCGTCCCCGCGTCCTAACGTGCCTTTTTTTGCGGGCGAGGCTTGGGGCGTAGGAGTAGGGAGACACACTGGATCAGGACGGTACGGGTTTTGGGATCCAGAGAGCCCCATGCTTTTACCAGCTTGAGCTTTTCGGCGCTCAGCTCGGTGAGGGTTTTCGCGCCAACGGCGGAAAGTGTTTCATAAATATTATCCACAAAGCCTTCCCGTTCTTCGGGAGTCATGCTGTCCAGCCAATCCTTCAGGGCACTGTCAATGAGGCGGCTTTCCCCCGTAACGGTATTCAGGTGAATGAATTTTCCACCCAGAACCTCCCAGGAAAAGCCGTTATGCTGGAGCAGTCCCGTGGCGTTGCTTTTGACCACCTCATAGGTCTCCTCGTGCTCCAGAAGCATTCCCACAACAGAGGAATCGGGAACGATGGTGCGAAGCTTGGGGCGGACGCTTTCGTAGTCCACTCCCTCGGTAAAACCCTGGCTGAAGCCGGGGCCGTCGTAGCTGAAGGCGGTGAGAAGCCGTGCCTTCAGATTGGGCTGACACCGCACCGCGGCAAAGATGGCGAGATTGCCGCCCTTGCTGTAGCCCCCCACGAAAAAGGGATCGGGAAGCGCGGCTGCCATATTCTCCAGATACTCCACCGCGTCCTGCTGAGCGGGAACGGTATCCAGAAAGCTCATATTGAAATTTTCCTTCCAACCCACCAAGGTGTCATCGGTGCCTCGGAAGGCAACGAAGGCGGTGTTGTCGGGCAGAAGAAAGGTCATGGCGCAAAATTGCTTTTGCTCGCCGTCGTCCACCCGATTGACGTATCCGCACATACACACGTCGCCAAAGCGTCTGCTTTTGGATGCCTTCGCGGCAAGGCTGACGATGTCTGGGGGAACGATCACGCCCAGATAGGCGTTTTCCCCTCGGTGGCGGCGCAAATACTGCCGCGTGGCATCGGGCAGGGATATGCCGTTTCTTTCATACGTGTCGGGGACGATCCCCTCAAAATCAATGTAGCTCAAAAGGGAAAAGATCAATCCGTCCACCTCGTTCGGGGCAATGTCGGAAAAGCGGATATCTCCTCTCCAGTCCAGATAATCAAATAACGATCCCATAGGTTCTCCTTGCGTTCGTGTCCGTGGGCTCGGTGAGGTCAGATCTGCTTATGAACGCTCTTGTATTCGTCGTAATAGCGGTAGTAGGGACAGCGGGAGGTGTTTCTTCCCAGAAAGTCCACCATTTCGTCCTCATCCAGACGCTGGATACAAACGTAAGCGTCCAGATATTCGTCGTAGTCGTAAAACTCGCAGGTCTCACAGGTTCCCGTTCTCATTTTTTGTGAGTCGCTCATGTCAATCCTCCGTCAGATAGCGAAGCCGATCCAGACAATTTTGCAGAATGATCTGCGCCGAAAGGGTGTCGATGACGCCCTTTCTTTTTTTTCCTCTGGTGTTGGTCTCATTGAGATAGCGGGCGGCGGTCATGGTGGTCATGCGCTCGTCGAACATAGCAACGGGGAGCCCCGTGCGTTCCTCCACCATAGAAGCGAATTTACGGCACCTTGCCGCGCGGGAGCCTTCGCTTCCGTCCATGTTCACGGGAAGTCCCACCACAACGGCGACTACCCGCTTTTCTTTTGCGATCTCAGCGACCGCATCGGCAGTCTTTTCAATGCCGCCCGGGCTGACGTAGCCGATACCCGACGCCAGCAGGCGGGAGGGGTCGGAGACGGCAAGCCCTGTTCTGGTATCTCCAAAATCCACCGCCAGCAGAGAGCCGACGGTTTTTTTGATCGTCTTTAAGTCGTTCATCTGTTCCGTATCCGTTCTTTTATGAATTGGTTTGATCTGTGTTCAGTGTATGCGCCAGAGCCAAAAGTGTTTCCCGTCGGTTCAGGTCGGGATCCTCCAGCACCGCGTCCAGAAGAGCGTTCAGTGTATCTCCCACCGCCCGTCCGCGCAGCCCAAGATCGGTCAGATCCTTTCCGCTGAGCGCAAGCTCCGAGAGGGAGCAGGGGGCTGGATTTTTCTCCACGAGGGCGATCGCCTCGGCGGGAGAACGTCCCAGCGCTACCGAGGAACGAACCGCGGCAGATGCCCAAGCACCGCACGTAGCGATCAGACGTCGGGCATCGGCGGGGGTGGCGACGGAAAGTTGGTTTCCCCGCGCTACGGCAAGAGCGCCTGTGATCTGCTTGGTAGAATACCGCAGAGTCGAAAGACACGTCTTTGCCTGCTCCGGCGTGGCGACAGAGAAGAAATGTCCCAGACGCGCCGCATCCACCTGCGGGGTGGCGCGTAATGTTTTGCATATGGATTCATCGGGACAGTAATCGCCTGTGACGTAGGGCAAAATGCCACTGTCGATCATGGCGCTCAGGGCGTCGCAGGGATCGGGGGAGAGGAGCAGACGGAGAAATTCCGAGGCGATCCGTTCCTTGGCGATCTGTCCAAGTCCATCCCGTTTTACCGCCATTGCCGAAAGGGTGGAGGGTTCTATGGAGAAGGAGAGCTGAGCGGAGAAGCGCAGGGCGCGCATGATCCGCAGAGCATCCTCGGAGAAGCGAGTTTCGGGATCTCCCACCGCGCGCAGCAGGCAGGCGGTAAGGTCATCCTTGCCCCCGAAGGGATCCACGAGTCCCGCCTTCGGGTGGTACGCCATGGCGTTGACAGTAAAATCCCGCCGAGCCAGATCCTCCTCGATCCGACGGGTAAAGGTGACCGCGTCGGGGTGTCGGGAATCGGTATAGCTTCCGTCAATGCGGAAGGTAGTGATCTCCACGGGATTTCCCTCGGAGAGGACGGTCACCGTGCCGTGCTTCAGTCCTGTCTCGATCACGCGGTGGTCGGAAAAAAGAGAAGCGGTGCGCTCGGGGGGCGCTGAGGTGGCAAGATCAAAATCGTGGGGCTCCAGTCCCAGCAGAATATCCCGCAGACTGCCGCCTACCAGATAGACCTCCTCGCCCGCCGCCTCCAGCCGTTCCATCAAGACGGTGACGTAATCGGACAGACAGATCTTTGTCATAGTTTTCCCTCCCTTCCGTGTATTTACTCTCCCTTTATTATATAAAATTTTAGGGGAATTGCCAAGAGGGAGGCGAGGGATGATAGAAAGGGCGCCCCGAAAATGCGGGGCGCCCCAGGTGGCTTACTGTTTCTTTAATTTCAGCAAATAGCAGGTATAATTGGGCATCTCGGGCTTCCAGCGGAAGCGGTCGCCGAAGAAGACGAATTTTTCGGTCAGAGTCAGCTCGTGTGTCTCGTCCAGCAGATAGACCTCCACCTCGGTTCCGTTCTCCGAGCCAAAGCCTGTTAAATCAAGGGATGCGGATACTGCCTCGGCGGTATCATCGTCGACGAAACGAGTGAGAACGACAGCCGCTTCCGTTCCCTCGTCATTTTTTGCGCCAATGGCGTAAAGCTCTCCTTCAAAGGCGGTTTCCACCGCTGTGCCAAGGCGGTACAGGGTGTTGAACATAGGGAAGGAATGGTACGCGGTGGTTGTGAATTTGCCGATCTGTTGGAAATCAAAGAGTCCGTTCCACGCGGTAGGACGGGCGTCGTAGTACATCATCATGTCGATAGAGCCTGCCTGTCCTACGCTCATGGCGGCAAGATTGAAGGAGGCGCCCTTGATCCGCTTATTGTTGATGTAGCTGTAAACGATATCGTCTCCGTTCCAGCCAAGCACGTAGTTCCACTCGTTGAGAATGCTCTCGATATCGGTAAAGCCGTACTTGTCCAGCAGAGTGCGGACAGAAGCGGCTTTGTCTGCGATCTTTTGCATGGTATGAGCGTATACGTGCCAGGAGAAGAAGTCCAAGGGAGCCTTCAGCTGGGCGAGAAAGTCCTCCGCCCAATCCAGCTTGCCGGCAAGAGCGGGACCGCCGATCTTCAGATGGGGAAAGCAGGCTTTCAGGTGGGTGGCGGCAATGTGATAGAATTCAAAGAACTGCGCCTTGGTGCCGCCCCACGTACGCTTATTTTCGGCATCGTCGGGGTCCAGATCGGGCTCGTTCCAGATCTCCCAGTATTCAATGTTGCGGTGAGCGCCGTCCGCCCAGCCCTCGTTTACGTGACGAATGATATGCTCGCAGATCACCGCCCACTTGTGAAAATCCTTGGGAGGCAGCGTGCCGTATTTTTTGATCTCGTGCTCAATGCGGTGCCCCAAGCGGTAAAAGACCTTGCAGTCTGCTCCGGCGATCATGTCCAGATAGTGATCGGTGCAGGTAAAGTCGTAGGAGGCGGGATCGTAAGGATCGGCGTCAAAGTCGGGAAAGATGGCGACAACGTCAACCGTATGCTCCAGACCGTATTTGGGATAGAAGGACGCATCGTGGGTGCGGGCGTAGGGAATCCCTGCTTTTCGGAAATCTGCCGCGTTTCCGCGACTGATTCGATCGAAGGACAAGGAAGAGCTGTTTTCCAGGTTGGTAGGGCCATTGTTCACGGCATGCAGGGGCTTGATCACCCCTGTGACCTTTTCAAAGTTGACAAATGTATGAAACATAAGATACCTCCGATCTTTTCTTTTAATCAAACTATACCACACGGCGCGGAGCTTGTCAAGGGGGGTGGAAACGAAAATTTTTCGTAACAGGAATTATAATCACAGACAAGCAAAGTGTCTAAAAAAGGTTGACAAAGCGGATATTTCGTGATACAATGAAAGAGCCAAACTAACAGAATACGCGTGAAAGACGGGTGTACTATCTTTATTTATAGGGATAGTTAGACTCTTTTTTGAGCATACCTATATCATAGGTGAATTTGATAAAATGCAAATTCCTTTTATGATGATAAGGTGTGCTTACACTCGTTTTCACGTAAAGTTAGTTTGGCGACTATCGGAGTTTGCGTTTTTGTGCGTCTGCTTCGGTAGGCGCACTTTTTTATTTTATTCATTCTTAGGAGGAAAAGAAAATGAAAATCAAAAAAGTTTTGGCAGGAATTTTGGCATTGTGCTTGATGATTTCAATGCTTGTTGCTTGTGGTACAGAACCAGTGCCGAGCACAAACAGTGGAAATCAAGTACAGAAATCTGATTCGAATGCGGGTAATCAAAAACAGAAAAATAGTCAAAAGGAGACGGAGTATAAGTCAGCAAAAGAGGCGTATACAAAATTGGCAGAATCTCATGAATTATGCGTTGAGGTAATGGCTTCCATATACGATGCATGGTATTTTTCCATATATAAGGCAGAGGATTATCTCAGTGTGCAATCCTGTTTTGATGATTTCTGTGCAGAAGCAAATTTAAATTATAACGAAGCATTAAGTGCGCTCGATGCTACGCTTAAAACAATGGGGTATTCCAATCCAACCGGAATGGAGCAATTGGCTGGACTTCGAGTTTTTAGCATCGCGGTTGCCGTAGTGCAAAAAGTCTATGAAGATAATGGCACTTACGACAAAATTGACAAAAATATTTCCGAAGCAAAAACGTCACTAAAGGAGGTAACTGATACCTATTCTGACTACACAGGATATTCTACATTAAAATCATACTATTCTGAAGTTGCTGCTTATACGGAATTTTGTAAAGAACCAACTGGGTCGTTTGGACAATTAAAAACAACGGTAGATAACTATGAAACCAATTTGAGAAAATTCAAAAATGATTTGAGTTTTGTATTCGATTAAAAAAATTTATGTTGATTGGATAATTTTGAAACTAGAACCGCTATGTTATTCGTAGCGGTTCTTTTTTTTTCTCTTGACAAAAGAATTGTTTTGTGATAATATAATAAAGGTTTATGCGGGTGTGGCGGAATTGGCAGAC
>JAZNVA010000178.1:0-4328 GCA_045592565.1 Eubacteriales bacterium
ATTCAAGTTTATAGCAGACATTGAAATCAACTCCTATGTTTTTATCTACTATTATTATAGCATATTTTTATGAAAAAAATCAACCATTTAGTGTGACATAGCCTTTGCTAAAAAGATGTGTTTTGAAAAATTTTTCCTCAAAAATGAGACTATGTGAGACTGAAGGCGACCATTTGAGACTGGATTTTGTAGTATACTGAGCTTGCACAGAGGAGAAAGGAGAAACACCTATGACTCATTCCCGCTGTCTGGAGGACCTGCGGCAGATCTGCCAACGGGGTACTCTACAGCGAACTCTGGAGCATTATATTCAAGCCTGTCGCGCCCCCGCGGAGGAGGCGTCGACCGATGGCAAAAAGCGAACAAAAAAAGATAGCGGACGATTCCCCAATCTGGCAGGCTTCTGCCGATACCGAAGGATCAGCATGGAGGAGCTTTCCTCCCTTTGCACCGAATTTCCCTCCGAGATGGCGATCCTTTTCTCCGTTTTGGAGGACGAAGCGCTGAACTCAGGACTTCCGCCCCCCATCCTTTCCGCTTATCTCAAAAAACGGCTGGGCTACGAACGGGAATTCGACACGGCAACCGAGGGAGGGGAGGTCAGGATCTGTTTTGAGCACGACATCTATGCGGACGGAGGATAAGGAGCCCCTACTGATCCGCGGAAAGCCTTCCCCCAGACAGCAGGATTTTTTTGATTCCCGCGCTCGGTTTATCGCCTACGGCGGCGCTCGGGGCGGCGGAAAATCCTGGGCGCTTCGGCGAAAGCTCGTCGCCATGTGTCTGCGCTTCGCGGGAATCCGCTGCCTGCTGATCCGACGAAGCCTTGGGGAGCTGAAAGCCAATCACGTGCTTCCCTTTCTGCGGGAGTACGGCTCACTTCTCTCCTATTCCTCCTCCGATTCCGCTCTTACTCTTTCCAATGGCAGCCGTATTGATCTGGGCTACTGCGATTCGGATCGGGATGTGCTTCGCTATCAGGGGCAGGAATACGATGTGATCGCCATCGATGAGGCAACACAGCTCAGCGAATACCGTTTTTCGGTACTGAAGGCTTGTCTGCGCGGTGTCAATCCCTTTCCCCGACGGATGTATCTTACCTGCAATCCCGGTGGGATCGGACACGCTTGGGTGAAGCGGCTCTTTGTAGATCGCAGATTCCGAGCGGGAGAGGATCCCGAGGACTACGAATTTATCCCCGCCAAGGTCTTTGACAATGAGACGCTTCTGCGCTCCGATCCCGATTATGTCCGCTCCTTGGAATCTCTGCCGCCCCGTCTGCGGGACGCGTGGCTCCACGGCAGATGGGACGTATTCGAGGGACAGTTCTTCCCCGAATTCGACGAGGCGCATCACGTGTGTTCCCCCCATAAGATCCCAGCTGATCTGAAGTACTTTGCCGCGCTGGACTACGGTTTCGATATGCTGGCGGCGCTCCTGCTTGGGATCGATACGGGAGGAAATCTCTTTGTCCTCCGCGAACACTGTCAGCCCGATCTGACACTGTCCGAAGCGGGAGAACGACTCTCCCTCCTTTGCTCAGGTCTCCCCGTGGAATTTGCCGTTGCCTCTCCCGATCTATGGAACCGACGGCAGGACAGCGGTCGAAGCGGCTTTGAGATCATGCAGTCGATAAGAGGTGTCCCACCCATGCTTCCCGCTGACAACCGTCGGATCCCGGGCTGGCGGATCCTTCGGGAGTATCTTTCCGAGGAGTCCGACACTCCCCGTCTGCGGATCCACCCCGACTGTCGGGAGCTGATCCGCTGTCTGCCCGCCCTGCTTTGCGATACAGGACGCCCTGAGGATGCGGCAAGCGAGCCCCACGCCGTCACTCACGCTCCCGAGGCGCTACGGTACGCGGTGATGAGCCGCTGTCCCCCGCCCGTCCTACGTCCCGAAACCGACTTTCGCTTTTCCTCCCGTCCAAGCAACCCGTTTTTCGACTGAACTACTTACCATCGCTCTGTGCCTGTCGAAAAACCTCATCATGAAACAGAAAGGTTATGATCTATGTCTAAAAACACCAATCAAAAAACAAGTCTCACCCTTGACGGCTTTCGCGGAATTGACTGTCGGGCAGAGCATACCGACGGACGGGTGGCGGCGGATCTCGTCAATTTCCGCATTCGCGCGGATGGCTCCTTGGAGAAACGCTCCGGCTTTCGGTTTCTGACCGATCTGAAGCAGACCGTTCGCGCCTTCTACCCCTCCATCTCCCAAGGAAAGGATATCGCCTACGTTCTTTGCCTGGATACCGTCTACACCGTCGATCTGACCACGGGGAAGAAAACCGCTCTGGGCTCTGTTGCCACGCAAAGCGGCGATGCCTGCTTTTTCTTCTACAAAAGTCAGCTTTATCTGATGGACAGCGAGGAGCTTTACGTCTATCAGGACGGCGAGCTTCTCCTCGTGGATGGCTACGTTCCACTCATCGGCAAGGACTGGGTTAACGACTACGTAGGCAAGCCCTACGAACCAAAAAACATTCTCACAAGACGGGCAAGGATCAGCTACGTCGTATCCGCCACCGCCCCCTCCATCTTTATGTGCACGGGAGAGCCCGTGGAATCGGTGGAGGCGGTTTACCGAAACGGGATCCTGCTGGATCCTTCTGATTATTACATTGACGAGGGCTTTCAGACCGTCAATGTCCGTGGAACGGGCGCGGGAGACCGTCTGGAGATCTATATGACTATGAAGAACGGCTCAGACGAGCTTCGGGATCTGTTCCTTTCCGCCAAGCGCTCGGTCGTTTTCGGCGGCATGGAAAACCACCGTGTCTTTTTCTGGGGTAGCAACGATCCCTCCCTGCTCTTTTGCTCCTCCTATGTGTCACGGGAGCAATCTGCCGCCTCGGCGCTTCACGGCAACGTGGCAAACGAGCTTTATATCCCCGTGGGCTATGAATTTCGTGTGGGCGCCGTGGGACACCGCATCTTTGGCTGTGCCTGCCACTACGATAAGCTCCTGATCTACACCGAAAACGATACATGGATGGCTTCCTCTGACGTTTCGGGCTTTTCGGAGCTTTCGCTCAGCGTGATCAACAGCGAGATCGGCTGCGCCACTCTCGACGGCGTTGTCTCAGTTGGCAATCACCCCATCTCCATCGGACGGCATTCTCTGTATCGTTGGCATCAGGAGGGTGACGTACCCAATCGCTGTAACGCCATTCGGGTATCCGAGGAGATCGATGGGCTTCTCTCCCCCGAGGACTACAGCAATTCCTCCTTGTACTACAACAGCTACCGAGACGAGCTGTGGCTACACAACCGCATGACAGGTACGGTTTGGATCCGTTCTATGACCGACAAGGGCTGGTTCCGCTTCAGCGGTGTCTTCGCCGACCGCATCTTCGATGCAAACGGTCAGGTCGCCTTTTTGCGCGGTAGCGCATTGTATGTCTTTGACGATGCAATGGATTATGACGAGTCGGGGGAAAACGCCATCACCATGATCTCCGCGTCCTACGTGGGCTCTCTGACCGATTTCGGCACCGTCGCGCCCAAAAATCTCTCGTCTATCACCCTTCGGGGTGACGGGGGCGGAGGTACGCTCTCCCTGACCTTTGAGGAGGACGGGATGCGAACGAGAACCTTGGGGCTCTTCACTCCCGATTCCCCCTTTCATCTTGCGCTGAACAGGCGCCTTTCCTCCGGTCGCTTCCGCTACGGCAGGCTGTCTCTGACGGCAGATGGCTTCGGGAAACCGATCGTTCACAGTCTTACCCTTCACACCCGTTAATCCAAACAGAAAGGAACACTTATGAATCATTCAATTCAAACCGCCTGGAAGCAATACGAGGCGGGTAAAAACTACAAAAGGCGGATCGGTCTGTACGAGACCATTCGGCTCAACGAACGCTTCTACCGCGGAGATCAATGGCAAAGCGGGGAGGGAGCGGATCTGCCGAAGCCCGTCTTCAATATCGTGCGGCGCGTCATGGACTATCTGATCTGTTCGGTCGCCTCCACCAATCTCACCATTCGGTTTACCGACGACAATCTTCCCTTCCTGCAAAACGAACGGGATGCGTCAGCCTTGAGAAAGGGTTTGGAAACCCTCTCCGCGAATACCGCCTACCGATGGGAACGCAACGGTATGGACAGCATGCTGATGCGTCTGCTCACCGATGCCGCCATCACGGGCGACGGCGTTCTCTACTGCTATTGGGATCCCGAGGTGGAGAGTCCTCAGCTCTTTTGCGGAGACATCGTTACCGAGGTGATCGACAACGTCAATCTCTTTGTTTCCGACGTCAACCGCGCCGACATTCAATCTCAGGATTATCTCATTCTGGCAGGGCGCGCCTCCGTGGCGACGCT
>JAZNVA010000179.1:0-3735 GCA_045592565.1 Eubacteriales bacterium
CCCCCATCTCCAAAGTCATGGCGCAAAGCAACGGCCTTATTCTCCTTCGGGAGCAGGACGGCGCGTATTTGTATCAGAATAACAGAAAAAAGACCGCCGAGTAATTCGGCGGTCTTTTCCTTTGATTAGTGATATTCAGGCAACCATCCCTTGTGCGCCTCGATCAGATCGTCGCAGAGAGCAACGATATCGTCGATAGACAGCTCCGAGGAGGTATGAGGATCCAGCATTGCCGCCTGATAGATATACTCCTTTTTGCGTGTCAGCGCCGCCTCGATCGTAATCAGCTGGGGATTGATATTGGTCATATTCATCGCCGCCAGCTGTACGGGAAGCTTCCCTACCACCGTCGGCTGAACACCCAGTCGGTTCACAAGACAAGGAACCTCCACGCAGGCGTCCGCCGGCAGATTGGTGATCAGCCCCGTATTGAGCACGTTACCGCCGATCTTATAGGGGGTATCGGTCACCACCGCTTCCATGATTCTGGACGCGTATTCGTGAGAGCGTGTATGAGAGATCTTTCCGCTCACGTACTCCTGCTTCCGCTGATTCCACCGCTCGATCTGGCTGACACAGCGACGGGGATACTCATCAAGGGGAATTCTGTAGCGATCGATCAGCTCGGGATACTTCGATTTGATAAACAGATTATTGTATTCCGCGTTATGCTCGCTGGACTCGGTGCAATAGTAGCCCAGACGACGAATGTACTCAAACCGAACCAGATCATAGAACTGCTCGGGCGGGTTCTCCAGGATCTCACAAGCGCGACGGCGGATCTCGGGATACAGGTCATTTCCGTCCGCGTCCTCGATCTCAAGCAACCATGCCATATGGTTGATTCCTGCGATCTTCTCACGGATCGGGCGCTTAACGTCGTCCTGATCGGTGATCATGCCGACACCCCACAGCAAGCTCTGGGTGCAAACCTGCACACTATGACAAAGTCCCACAATATTGACGTCTGTATATTTCTGCATATATCCCGTGAGCATTGCCATGGGATTGGTGTAATTCAGGAAAAGAGCCTTCGGGCAGACCTGTGCCATATCGTCGGCAAAGTCTTGCATCACGGGAATGGTACGCAACGCGCGGAAGATCCCTCCAATTCCCAACGTATCGGCAATCGTCTGACGCAGGCCGTACTTCTTCGGGATCTCAAAATCGATCACCGTACACGGCTCATAGCCGCCCACCTGAATTGCGTTGATGACAAAATCCGCTCCGCGCAAAGCATCCTTTCGGTTTGGAATCCCCAAATATTTGGTAACAGTCGCTCTTCCCTCATTGATATTTTTGTTCAAAAGGCACGCCATCACGTAGGATTCCTCCAAACGGTTGGCGTCAATATCGTAGAGCGCATACTCGAAATCCCGAAGTGCCTCGCACATCATCGCGTCGCCGAGTACATTCTTTGCAAATACTGTGCTTCCCGCACCAATCAACGTAATTTTTCCCATTGCTTATCTCCATTTCTGTTTGATCAATTTATTCCTTTCCGCAAATACTACGGGATAAGCTACCTTCTTGTATCGTGGGATCTCTCCACTCCGATCTCTTCCGAAATTCAACGGGAGTCATACCCGTATGCTTTTTAAAGAAAGGAAAGAAATAGGTCTCCCCCTCAAACCCGCAGCACTCGGCAATCGCGCCGATAGACGTCTCCCGTGAAAATTGCAGCAAATACTTTGCCTGATTCACACGGCAGGTATTGATAAAGCCATGTACCGATAATCCCGTAAATCGCTTGAAATCCCGATCCAGCTTGGAGCGACTGACAGAAAACCGTCTCGCCACCTCATCCGAGTTGGATACGCTCGAAAAATTCTCGGCGATATACCGCAACACGTCTCTGAGATAAAAGGAGACGGCGCCCCCCCGAACAACGTTTTCCATGGGACAAAATTCGACCAGCTTGTTGAGAAACAGCGCAAAGGTCAACTCCCTCTGGGCAAGAGAGGTATTGGGCTCGCACAAATCGATTATCCGCTTCAGGTACGCCGCCTGCGCCTCGGTAAGGGCAAACATCAAGCCAGTATCCGCCGTCAGAGAAAGCGCCTCCGGCAGATGGGCGGACAGCGTCTTCAAAAAAGAATCCCCAAAATAAAAGACATACCGCTCATACCGATCCGCATCGGGATCATCGCAAGACATAGAGTGAACCGTGAAAGGGGCGGAAAGAATGACACACGGATAGGTGTAGGTATAGCTGACGCCGTTAATCACCGAATACTGTGCTACCTTTTGAGGACAAAAGTACAGCTCGTATTGAGGATGTATATGGGTATGGCGCATCACAGAGTGCTTGCTCCAATGCTCCATGGTCAAATAGTATCCGTTATCCGTTAAAAAGCCGTTCATCTTCTTTCCTCCTTCCCTATTTTAATTATATCAAATTAGCCAAAAAAATCAATCTGTTATTTTCCCTCTTTTTTATTTAGCACTGTGTTTTTTCGTCATATTTTGAAAAATAAAAGGAAAATTCCTTTTTTTTATACGCTTTTTGAGATTATCTATATTAGATTATAATAGATTTCTTCTTTCCTGTCAACGGCACTCACAAAAAAGAGGAAGCCGCGCGAACGCAGTTCGTGCCACCTCGCCTTGCGAGGTAGCGAATCCACGTTCAATATCCATGCAAAAACAAAGAAGCACTCGCAAAGCGAGTGCATCTTTGTTTTGTGGTGAAGCGCGCAAACGGTGCGTAAGGTTAGGTAAAAACGCAAAAAAGTGCGTAAAATTAAGGTTGCCTAATTTTAACCTTTGAATTCTCGATAATATTATAAGACTCACAAAAGTTTTGATTATATGAAACAATATTTAAGGTATGTTCTTCTGAATCATAGTATAACTGCAGCTTGCCGTCCTCTACTATGATATTATCTACCAGAGGCATTTCTTTTTCAAAATCCCCAATGATAACAACTACATTTTCTCCTATTTCGAAAAATTCAAGGAGTTTCTGCGGCATTATATCGAGAACAGCATAGCCATTGTCCGAATTTTGGATAACAGTGCCCTTTACAACATTTGTGCTGCATGCAGTAAGACTAACAATCACAATAGTAAGAAGTAAAACAGATAATCTTCTCATTTTGCATTCTCCTTTGCGGTGTTGATGGAAGATATAAGCATTACTCTGATACTTGTGCAAGCGGAATCAAGCGTTTTGTATTCACTTTCGGTAATGTATTTTGTTTTATACAATAACTCTAACCAATATCCCGTTTCATTTGCTTCTTTGAGTGCTATTTGAAGTTTTGCAATAAAGTCAGCTTTGCCATGAGCATACTGTGCTTCGCGAATGTTTGCTCCAATAGAGGTGCCGCTTCTGCCGATTTGATTGGATATTATGGATTCTCGCTTTTCTTTAAGTGATTTTACAAGATTTATAATTTGAACTGCAAAATCCATGGATTGGACAGATAATTTATCGTTTCTCATAACATCACCTCTTTTGGTATAAGTATATCATATTTATCTCCGTTTGTCAATGAAGCATTGCCGCTGGCAATATGAGGCGGCAACTGCAACAAGTTGCGTTGCCATGAAGTGTTGCGCAAGCGGAACATGAAGCGGAGCGCGCATTCTCATGTGGCGAAGCCACGCTTCATAGCCGAAAGCTGCTTCATTAGCGAAGCGTCTTCATGCGCCACAGGCGCGCTTCATTCAAAATCCGTTTGTCAATGAAGCATTGCCGCTGGCAATATGAAGCGGCAACTGCAACAGGTT
>JAZNVA010000180.1:0-6311 GCA_045592565.1 Eubacteriales bacterium
CTGCTTTATCGCAGGTGCGACAAGGGTGAATTTTGCTTTGTCATGACAAAGCAAAAGAGGGGAAACCACAAGTGGGGTTTCCCTTCTTTTCTTTATTATTCTTTTTATTTTCTCTCAAAAATGGCACATTCTTCAAACGCATGCGCCAGCTTCACGCCCTCCTCGGTTCGTACCGTCCAGACGAATTTCGGAGTTTTATAGAATTTCGTGGACAGGCGTACGGGGATGGAGTCGCGGTCCTTTTCGTTGAAGGCGATAAAATCGGGCTTTGCCACCACGTTCAGCGCCATGGCGGTGAGTAAACGGTTCAGAGCCGATTTTTTCTTCTTATCTCTGCACACGTTGGTGTAGAGCAGACCGCGAAAGGCGTCGGGAAGAAAATTTTTCATTTTACCGATGAGCAGAGGATTGAAGGACTCCAGACAGTAGGCGCCTCGGTAGGCAGAGAGGTGCGCCGCCACCTTTTCGCAAAGGTCGGTGTTGGTGTCCTCTCCCTTCAGCTCCACCAAAAGGGGAACCCGACCGTCCACCAGAGCCAGTACCTGCTCAAAGGTGGGGATCCGTTGATCGCTGTCAGCCAACGTCAAGGTCTGCAGCTCGGCGGCGGTCAGCTCGCAGAGCTTTTTCTTCACACCCGTCATACGGACGAGGGTGCTGTCGTGGAAGACCATCACCACACCGTCGGATGAGAGCTGAACGTCCAGCTCGATGCCGAATCCCTCGCGGCAGGCGAGGTCGAAGGCGGCAAGGGAATTTTCGGGAATCCCGTTTCCGTGCAGTCCGCGGTGGGCGTAGTCACAGAGCAAGGTAGGATCGGGCTTGACCTTGCGCGCGGGACGGATCAGAACCAGCAGATAGATCAAAAACAGCAGAAGCGCCAGTCCCGCAAGGGACGAAAGAATCGAGAGTGCCCAAATCATATGCGCGATCCCTCTCAATCTCCGTCCACGTCAAGGTGGGACAGCAGATCCTTCTTCTCTCCGCCCTCCAAAATCCGTGCGTCACCGTGCTTGACAAAGAGCATGGTGACAAAGGAGAGGAGAACGAATACCGTACCGAAGGCAAAGAACACGTAGCGCATTCCGATCAGGTCGTATAGGATACCCGACAGAATGGGCGCGACGATCTGCGCCGACATGGAGGCGGTGTAATAATAGCCCGTGTATTTTCCCACGTCGCCGCCCCGCGCCAGCTCCACCACCATGGGGAAGGAGTTGACGTTGATGGTCGCCCAGCCAATGCCCGCGAGGATAAAGACGGGGTACATGATGATCTCGGGAGTGGTGGGGGTGATGAAGTTTCCGATGAAGAAAGCGGAGGCGAGGATCAGTACGCCTGCCAGAATGGTTTTTCTGCGTCCCACCTTGGAGGAGATGATGCCAACGGGAATATAGGACACGATCGCCGCCGCTTGGGCGATGATCAGAGTCAGATTAAAGTCAAAGCCCAAGACGTTCGTGGCATAGACCGAATATTTGCTGGTAATGGAGTTGTAGCCGATGAACCAGAGCGCCACCGAGGCAAGAATGAGGAGCAGGGAGTTGCGCTGGCTCTTGGTCAGATGCGCCTTCTCGGCGGCGGGATCGGAGGAGGGAGCCTCCTCCAGACCGAGGCGGAGCGTTTCCTCCTCCATTTCCTTTGCCCACTTGGGCTCTCTGACGCTCAGCAGGAAAATGATCAGACCCGTGAGCATGATGGAAACCACGGCAAGCACATAGCCCGTATATTGCATATAGAGTTTTTTGGAGGTGGCGAATACGATGCCCAGCGCCAAAACCAGAATACCGCCTGCGGTTCCCGTGAGATTGATGATGGCGTTGCCCTTAGAGCGCAGGGGCTTGACCGTTACGTCAGGCATAAGCGCCACGGCGGGAGAGCGGAAGGTCGCCATTGCCATCAGTACCACAAGAAGGGTGGCAATAAAGCCGATGAAGGGCAGGGGATTCGCCAGAGTCAGCTCCAGCGTCAGTCTTCGAGCCGTCTCAGAGAGGGCGTCGCCGGTAAGAGCCGGGATCCCCTCTGCGGTCACCAGCGCCAGCTGATAGTTGTCGATGAGAGTCAGCGCCACGAAGGAGACGGTTGCCACCAGCGTGCCGATGAAGATAAAGGGCGTCCGTCTGCCCCAGGGGGTGTTGACCTTGTCGGACAGAGCCCCGAAAATGGGGAGCAGGAAGACGGCGAGCACGTTGTCAATGGACATGACCGCGCCCGATACCGACTGAGGAAGTCCGAAATGGTTGGTCAGGATCAGGGGAATAATGGCGTCATACGCCTGCCAGAAGGCGGAGATGAGAAAGAACGCCATGCCCACAAGGACCGTTCTTTTGTAATTTAATTTCATACTCGTTTCCTTTCCGTATGAGAAATTGTGTACGATTTTAGTATACCATAAAAAGGGAGGAAAGTAAAGGAGGAGAGAAAAAGTTTTGGGGGAAGCGTGGCAGAAAAAATACAAAAAAATCAAGAAAAACAACCAAATGGCGATTGCGATATCAAATACAACAAACAGTTGAGCGATTGAAACCAACTGTTGGTTGCGTATCTTTGCGGGATGTGATATAATGAAGCCATCATAGGAAAGGAGTATAGACAACTATGACATATCAATTATTGGTCGTGCACAGAAAACGTGCGGGACTGACACAAAAGGACGTGGGGGAATATATCGGGATCAGCTCACAAGCCGTTTCCAAATGGGAAAACGGACAGTCGGAACCAGATATCGATACTCTTTGTAAGCTGGCGGAGCTATATAAGGTTTCCGTGGATGAATTGGTCGGGAAAGAGGCCGTGAAGGCGGACAACCGGGAAGGCGAGGAATTGCCGACACCCGAGCAAAAACCCTCCGCATTCAAGGAAGCTCTGATCAAATATAAGAAGAAGATCATTCTTGCCGCGGCGGCGTTGATAATCGTTGTGGCGGCGATCCTCGTGGGCGTATCGGTATGGAAGGCAACCGAGGACGACAGAATGCTTAAAAAATTTGAGCAGATCGAGCTTGGCATGACCAAGGCTCAGGTGGAGGAGCTTCTGGGCGAGGCAGAAGAAACCTTCAAAAGCAAGCTCTCGGGTGTGTCCGCTCTTGATGCCGTCACCGAGCAGGAGTACGGCTATGCGGATGCGGAATTCTGGTACTATCGGGGCGCGGAATACGACAAGAACGTAGATAAGTTTGAGAGCCTTGATCTGGAGTATGAATTCGAGCCCTACTATCAGCTCCGCATCGCCTTTGACAATACAGGCAAGGTGATCGAGGCATATTTCAATGCTGAGATGATGTTTACCCTGCTGAACGATTACGGCAGCGACGAGGGAAAAGACCCCGAAAGCATTCAGTATTTTGATGAAAAGGGCAAAACGACCACCAAGACGGAAGATGCCGCAACGGCAAATATCCGTTTTAAGGACGGAAGCGTATACCTTGGCAAGGTAGAGGTTGGTATCGACCGTACTACAAAAAAATTATCCGTTAAGCACCCTTGGGGAATCGATCCCATCGAGGAATAATAGAAAAGCATAAGGAGAAACGAAATGATGAAAAACGAAATGGTGAGAGGAATCAAGCTGCTGGCGTTGCTGTTGGCGCTTTGTTGTGTATGGACTGTCCTTGTTGCCTGTGACAAGGGAGACACGGAGGAACAGAAAAATGAGACGGCGCAGGGAGAATCTGCGACTTCCGAAGCGGGGCAGAAGGCATCTGATGGCGCATCTTCTGAGGAGCTCAAGACAGAGACGGTAACATTGCCGCAGACGCCCTTTTCAATAAAGAAAAGAACGTATTTAGAGTGGGATGAGCGTCATTACATGGAAACCTTCGAGCAAGTGGTGGACGTTACCGAGTTGACATACAAGATTGAGGGAAAGAATCTGATTCTTACTTTTTCGGGAAAGAACCGAATCGTGGCCTCGAGCGCTTTTGATTGGGTTCTGTACGATCAGGACGGCAACGCGGTCAAAGACGGAAGCTTTAGTCCGGTGGAAGGTAAGACACGAAAAAGCTTTGAAGACGTAACACTTACCATTGAGGACGTGATCGAAATGGGAAAGACTTATCGCTTTGAGATTCCTGACGTAGGGGAATAAGAAATAAAAAGAAGAAAAAGACCGTCTGCGGACGGTCTTTTTCTATATTTATAGGTATTTATAGGAAAATCACGATTCCTCATTTTTCTCTGTAGGCACTTCCTCTGCGGGGGCTTCTTCGGTGGCGGGGACTTCCTTTTCCTCGGCGGAGAGTCTCAGCTCCGCGCCGTATTTGAAGATCATGGAGAGGAACAGGAAGAACAGTCCCGTGGAAAGCGAGAACGAAAGATTTACGTCACTCTCCGCGAGAGAGGGTGCGGCAAACAGGAAAAACAGAAAGGAGATCATACCAACGGCAACCGAGACGGAGGCGGATACGATGAGGGAGGCGATCCCAAAACGGAAGCATTCCTTTGCGCCCGCAAAGGTAAACGGTGTTCCTGCGTCCAGTACGCTCTTGAAATATTTCTCCGCCCAGAAGGCAAGAAGGATCTCGCCCGCACAGGCGATCAAGCCCGAAAGACATCCGAAATAGGCAGTGGAAAGAGAGACCTCGGCGGGCGCGACCAATCCCACGAAGGGAAGGGTGATAAGCCCCAGCAGGCAGCCCGCTCCGCCTACGATACAGAGAATAAAAGCTACCTTGGCAAGGATCCTTGCCACCTTAAAAACTGTTAAAATATTGGATAATGCTTTGCTCATCGTGATGTATGTCCTTTCCCGCGCCGTACACGGCGCCTGATATGTATTTATTATATTCCCAAAGTCAGGGTATGTCAAGTCCCAATCGAAGCGGCGCCGTTATTTTACCCTGGCTCCAAAAGGGAAAAAGGCAAGCTTCATGATCTTGAAGCATTGGATCCCGCGAGAGATCCCGATGATGGTCGCGCAGTTCAAAAGCCCTGCGATGAGAAAGGCAAGAGCCATTGCCCAGCCCCCAAGGAAGAGCCATACGGTGTTGGCGACGGGATGCTTGTCAAAATCCATGACGACCTTCTTGCCGTAGGGAGCGAAGGACAGCCGCGCCGCCTTGAAGCACTGAACTCCGAAGGGGATTCCGACCACGGTGACACAAAGGATCAGTCCAAAACAGCTCCATAAAAGCGCAAGCCAGATCCCGCCCAGTAAGATCCAGATGATATTGGATAAAATTCGAAGCATAAGTCCTCCTATCTTACGGTTTTCTTCCTTCAGTATAGCATGTTTTTTGGGAAAAGTAAAGTAGGGAGAGATATTATCCTCCCGATCTTCCCATTCTTTTACTTAAAAGTTACTAAAAAAGAAAGCCCTCGCAAAAGCGGTCTTCTCGTAAGGCTGATAAAAGCACAGAATTCAAAATGAGTTCTGTGCTTTTTCGCATGTCAAAATCAACTTATGCAATTACTAATTCTACTATCATTGTCAAAAGCATTTTCCTCATATATTATGAGTGTGTCGGAGTTATAAGCTCAATCAATAAAACCAAGTAACACCGCAACGAAAAATACAGAAGCAATAAAGGCAATGTAGAAAGGAAAATCCCATAGGGTCTCTTTATTTCTACCCCATCTGCTAAATGAGTAATTGCCATGCCGAATATCTCTTTGCATCAACTGGTAGAAAAGAAACGCGCATGAAACAGAGATTACAGCCGCAATAATTCTTGCTATAGTATACTTTTCCATACTTGCTTTGTTCCTTTCACGGCTAAATTTTTGATATCAACTTTTATCGCCAGTTTCGCCTTTGTATTACAAAGGCATAGGGCAAAGCCCATACCCCTATTCTTCTGTGTATAATTCGTCGTAGTACCAACGTATAGGGTTTTCATATATATACTTTACGTGTTCTTCATAGTCATCGCGGTTACGAATTATATGGTCGTTGAAACGAGCTTGCCAAATGTTTTCGCCATACTCCTTATTGCAAAAACGCTTGAATGTCGATACAAATTGAGAGCATACGCTATTGGCTCTTTCAATATTTGTAGGGACAGGCGTCCTCGACTGTCCGTTATCGGTCTTGTTTTTGTTTTCTTTTACCCAAAGCAAAATATGAATATGATTAGGCATTATGACATAGTTTTCGACCGACAAATGCTCATAAAAATCATTTAATTGTTTGATGTATTTATCTGCAATTTCTCCGTACCTTGTCAATTCGGTTTTCGGACAGTCGAGGACGCCTGTCCCTACAATGCGAGATAAAATCGGTCGCCTGCTTTTTGTACAGATCGTTATGAAATATGAACCGACACTATTATAATCAAAATTTTGATATCTTGGAGTTTTTCTCTTTTTTAATTTACC
>JAZNVA010000181.1:0-22193 GCA_045592565.1 Eubacteriales bacterium
CTTCTTTACCGAGACACAGGTGGTGGACGGTAAGTGCCCCGACTGCGGCAGACCGGTTCAGCAGGCGCAGGAGGAAGCGTACTTCTTCAAGATGAGCAAGTATGCCGACCGCCTGATGAAGCATATCGAGGACAACCCCGAGTTCATTCAGCCGGAATCCCGCAAGAAGGAAATGGTCAATAACTTCCTCAAGGCAGGTCTGCAGGATCTTTGCGTTTCCCGCAGCTCCTTTACGTGGGGAATCCCCGTGGATATCGATCCCAAGCACGTGACCTACGTGTGGCTGGACGCGCTGTCCAACTATATCACCGCGCTTGGCTACGATCCCGACAAGACTTTCGAGGAGCAGTCGGAGCATTTCAAGAAGTACTGGCCCTGCGACGTGCACATGATCGGTAAGGATATTCTTCGGTTCCACACCATCTACTGGCCTATCTTCCTGATGGCGCTGGATCTGCCCCTTCCCAAGAAGGTATTTGGTCATCCTTGGTTCAACTTTGGTATGGACAAGATGTCCAAATCAAAGGGCAACGTGATCTATGCCGATCAGCTTGCCGAGCATTTCGGCGTGGATGGCGTTCGTTATTTCGCACTCTCCGAGATGCCCTATAACGCCGACGGTTCCATTACCTACGAGGCGGTCATCAATCGCTATAACATGGATCTTGTGAACAATCTGGGCAACCTTGTCAAGAGAACGCTGGATATGAGCAAGAAATACTTTGATAAGGTCGTTCAGGCACCCACCGCGGCAGAGCCCTTGGACGAGGAGCTGAAGGCGGCGTGCGCGGAAGCTTATGCGGGATTGATTGCCAATATGGACGGCTACCGCGTAGCAGACGCGCTGGAATGTGTATTTACCATGCTCAAGCGCGCCAATAAGTATATCGATGAGACCACGCCTTGGAGTCTTGCCAAGGACGAGGCACAGAGAGAGAGACTGGGAACCGTTCTTTACAATTTGTTGGAGTGCATTCGTTGGGGCGCCGTTATGCTGACACCCTTTATCCCCGAGTCTGCGAAGGAGATCCTGGACGAGCTGGGAACCGACGCGAGAACCTACGATACGTTGGGTGACGCATCTGCCTTCGGTAAGATGGTAGCGGGAAGTGTCCATGCCGACTCCAAGGTGCTGTTTGCCCGTGTGGACGAGGCAAAAAAGCTTGCGGAGTTTGAGGAGATCAGACAGAAGCAGATCGCCGAGGCGCAGGCAGCCGCCAAGGCAGAGGAGAAGCCCGAAAAGCCCGAGGGATGCGCCTTGATCGGCATTGAGGACTTCATGGGCGTAGAATTGAGAACGGCGCAGGTGATCTCCTGCGAAAGAGTACCCAAGGCAAAGAAGCTTTTGCTGATGAAGGTGGATCTGGGCTATGAGAAGAGACAGGTGGTGTCGGGGATCGCCAAGTTCTATGAGCCCGAGCAGATGATCGGAAAGAAGATCATTCTGGTGGCAAACCTGAAGCCCGCAACTCTCTGCGGCATCGAATCCCAGGGCATGATCCTCGCCAGCGGTGAGGACACCGTCCGCGTGGTGTTCCTTGCTGACGACACGCCTTTGGGTGAGAGAGTAAGATAACTCCGTTTCTTCGCGGCAACGCGCAGCTTATGAAAAGTTTAGGTCGAGCCTTTTCAAAGGCTCGCAGGATCCAAGGACAGCATCCTTGGTCGCGCGTCGCAACGCGCGAAATACCCAATGCTTCATAAGCGCCCGAAAGGGTGAATTTGGATCTGCTTACAGATCCAAAGAGGGGAAAACACAAGTGGGGTTTCCCCTTTTTAAAACTTTAAAACCAATTAAACGCATTGTATTTTCAAATGATAAATGAACGTATGAGAACCAATATGAAAATAACAGTAATCGGTCCCGGACGGTGGGGCTCCCTTATTACCTGGTACCTGGACGGATTGGGTCATGAGATAACCCTATATGGGCGGAAAAGCTCCCCCCATATGCAACGCTTTATGAGTGATCGCTCCAACGAACTTCTGACTCTTCCCGAAAGCGTGAGACTGACTTGTGATATCGGGGCGGCTTGCGCGTCGGAGGTAATCGTGATCTCTATTGCCTCTCAAGGCTTGCGGGATCTTATGGAGGAGCTTCGTCCCCTCGGACTCAAAAATAAAATTTTCGTCCTTTGTATGAAGGGAATAGAGATCGGAACGGGGAAGAGACTTTCCCAGATTGTATCGGAGTCGATAGACCCCTCTTGCTCGGTTGCCGTTTGGCTGGGACCGGGACACGTGCAGGCGTTTTTCGCGGGGATTCCCAACTGTATGGTGATTGATAGTGACAAGGAAGAAATCAAGAGGAGACTGGTAGAGGAGTTCTCGGGGGCGCTGATCCGCTTCTATTACGGAACCGATCTGATCGGTAATGAGGTTGGCGCGGCGGCGAAAAATGTCATTGGAATTGCCGCTGGTATGCTGGACGGCTTGAATCTTTCCGCCTTGAAGGGGGCGCTGATGGCGCGGGGAACCCGAGAGATCGCGCGGTTGATTGCCGCCATGGGCGGAGACGAGCAATCGGCGTACGGACTATGTCATCTGGGAGACTACGAAGCGACTCTCTTTTCGCCATACAGTCACAATCGTGAGTTCGGCGAACGCTTCGCGAAAGGGGAAGATTATCCTTTTTTGGCAGAAGGTTATTACACGGTCAAGGCGTTGATTGAGCTGTCGCGGCAGTATGAGGTGGAGCTTCCCATTTGTCGTGCCATATACGGTACGCTGTATGAGGGCAGGGTACCGGCGGAGGCGTTGGACGAATTGTTTGGGCGAAGCTTAAAGCAAGAATTTTAAAGGAGGACCTATGGAAGAGAGAACAACTATGAAAACAGATTCTCCGTACGGTCTCTTCGACTCTCACGCTCATTATTTTGACCGCCGATTCGAGGGGCAGGTGGATGACCTTTTGACGAACGGGATCTTCGGTGGATGTGTGTCTGGGGTGATCAACGTGGGAACGGATCCCGAAAACGCGATCCTTTGTATCGATCAGGCAAAGAGATACGCGGGAATGTACGCGGCGGTGGGAATCCACCCCGAGGACTGTAAGGCACTGACGGGATCGGTCGAGGAGGAGGTCGGTCGGATCCGAACGCTGTTGGACACCCCCGAAAAACGGAAAGAAAATAAAATTGTCGCCTTGGGAGAGATCGGTCTGGACTATCACTGGGAGCCCATCGAGCGGGAGCTTCAGCAGACCTATTTTGAAGCACAGCTCGCTCTTGCCTCGGAGCTGGAGCTTCCTGTGATCATTCACGACAGGGAAGCCCACGGCGACTGCTTTGATACGGTGTTGAAATATCCTTCGGTGAGAGGGGTGTTTCACAGCTACAGCGGAAGCGCGGAAATGGCGAAGGAATTGACGAGACGGGGCTGGTATATTTCCTTTTCGGGGGTTGTGACCTTCAAGAATGCCAGAAAGGTCAGAGAGGTTGCCGCTATGATTCCCGCTGACCGTATCCTGATCGAGACCGACGCGCCCTATCTGGCGCCCGAGCCCTTTCGAGGACGGCTGAATCATTCGGGGCTGATGGTGTATACCGCGAAAGCTTTGTCGGAGATTCTGGGAAAGACCGCGCAGGAAATCGCCGATCTTACGTCGGAGAACGCGATGCGTTTGTTTGGAATCCACTGATTGACAAAAAAGAAGGAAAGAAAGTCGGAAAACCGATTTTGCTTTCCTTTTTTGTGTCATATGCACAAAAAAATTGTGAATAATTTTACATCTGTATTTCGAAAAATACAAAAAACTCCTTGAAATTCTCAAAAAAATCATGTATAATAACCTTATAGTCGTCTTTTATGAGACAGACCAATCATTTTTATCACGTCTCGCCAAGAGAGGCGGGAGCAAGGAGGAAAAGCCTATGGCTGCTGTTGAAACCAAAAGAATCAGAAACGTTGCGCTGCTCGGACATGGAGGGTGCGGAAAGACTTCACTCGCCGAGTCTATGATATATTTGACCGGCGGTATTGACCGTCTCGGAAAGGTAGCTGACGGAAATACCGTTTCGGATTTTGACGCGGAAGAAACCAAGAGAGGATTTTCGCTGTCCGCATCTGTGATGAATATGATGTGGAAGGATATCAAGATCAACCTGATCGACACCCCCGGTTATCTGGATTTTGTGGGTGAGGTCAATCAGGCGCTTCGCGTGGCGGACAGCGCCATTATCGTGGTAGACGGTAAGGCTGGTATCGAGATCGGTACCGAGCTCGCGTGGCAGTATGCCGACGCTGCGGGTATCCCCCGTGCGTTCTTTATCAATAAGTTTGACGACAACGAGGCTCGTTTTGCGCGTGTGTTGGATTCTCTCCATGAGACCTTCGGAAAGAACGTATGTCCTCTGACCATTCCCATGGTGAAGGACGGTGTTGTAAAGGGCTGTATCGACCTGATCGACCAGACTGCTCACGTATTCGACGCCAACGGACGTCACAGCGTGGAGATGATCCCTGCGGAATCGGCAGAGGCTGTGGAGAAGTTCCGCGATATGCTGATGGAGGCTGTTGCCAGCACCGACGAGGATCTGATGATGAAATACTTTGAGGGTGAGGAGATCACCCCCATGGAAGCCATTAACGCCGTTCACGAGGGTATCATTCACGGTGAGATCGTCCCCGTATTCTGCGGAGCCGCTACCAAGCTTTGGGGTGTTTGGACCATGCTGGATAAGATCACCGAATCCTTCCCCCGCCACACCGCAAAGGGCGAGGAGACGCTCTCTGACGGATCCGCCATTGAGATCGTTCCCGAAGGCGAGCCTTCTCTGTTTATCTTCAAGACGGTTGCCGATCCTTTTGTAGGAAAGATGTCCTTCTTCAAGGTCATGAGCGGAACGGTGAAGCGCGACCTGATGATGAAAAACAACACCACGGGTGACAACGAGAAGCTGGCGCACATCTACGTGATGAACGGAAAGAAGCAGACCGAGGTCGACGAGCTTTGCTGCGGCGATATCGGAATGGTAGCAAAGCTGACAGGAACCAATACCAACGATACCCTGACTTGGAATAAGGAATTCAGCTACGCGCCTATTACTTATCCCACATCCTACTATGTAAAGGCTATGGTGCCCGCTACCGCCAAGGACGAGGGAAAGATCTCCCAGAGCATCGTGAAGATGATCGAGGAGGATTTGACGCTGGGATACGAGAACGATGCTGAGACCAAGCAGATGCTGGTATCCGGTCAAGGAGATATGCACCTTGCCGTACTTGCCGCCAAGCTGAAGAACCGCTTTGGTGTGAGCGTAAACTTTGAGACTCCCAAGATCCCGTATCGCGAGAAGATCACCAAGCGCGTTGACGTGGAAGGCAAGCACAAGAAGCAGAACGGTGGATCGGGTCAGTACGGTCACGTAAAGATCCGCTTCGCTCCCGGTGAGGAGGATGGTCTGACCTTTACCGTATCCGTCGTTGGCGGAACCGTTCCCAAGAACTTCTATCCCGCGGTAGAAAAGGGATTGCAGGACGCGATGGTCAAGGGCGTTGCGGGTTATCCCATGGTTCAGCTTGCCGCTGATCTGTACGACGGCTCTTACCACGACGTAGACTCTGACGAGATCTCCTTCAAGACCGCCGCAAGCTTGGCGTATAAGAAGTGTCTGGAGCTGGCGGCTCCCGTGCTTCTTGAGCCTGTCGGTAATCTGGATATTACCGTTCCCGACGCTTTGGTTGGTGACGTAATGGGTGACCTGAACAAGCGCCGCGGCGCCGTGATGGGTATGGATCCCGCTGCACTGAAGGGCTATACCACCGTTCATGCGCTGGCTCCCAAGGCGGAGCTGATGGAATATCCCATCATTCTCCGTGCGATGACGCAGGGCAGAGGTTCCTTCGAATATGAGGTGACCGGCTATGATACCGTTCCCGGTAACATCGCCGCAAAGATCGTAGAAGCCGCAAAGGCAGCAAACGCATAAGACCGCGAGGACGCGGAGAAGCAATGAGGGGGACTTTCAAGAAAGTTCCCCTCAAATTTTTTCCAATGGCAATAAAGCAGGTCGAATGCTATTTTTGACCTGCTTTGCCGTTTACAGGTGGCACGGTCAAAAAGCAAAATAAAAAATTTCTTCTTCGTCACAATGTGACGATTTTTTTATTTTCGTTGTGATACAATAGAACAACAAGAAAAATAAAGGAGGTTCAAATGCTGAATCACAGTTGTACGTTTGAGGTGGAGCGGCAGGGAGGCGTTCTGATCCTGACACTTCAAGGGGAGATCGATCATCATAGCGCCACACAGATTCGGACACGCATGGACGAGCTGATCTGGCAGGAAAGACCGAAAAAGACAGTACTGGATCTGTCCGCAATCGATTTTATGGATAGCTCGGGGCTTGGGCTGATCATGGGGCGGTATTCGCTGATGGAAAAGCTTGGTGGGGAGCTGACATTGCGAGAGCCTAATCCGCGGATCGTAAAGATCTTTGAACTGGCGGGGCTGTTCCGTCTGGTGAAGATCGAGGAGGTCGGAAAAGAAAAGGAGGAAGGTCAATGAAGACGGAGAGAACAAGGACAAAGGGGATCGGCAGAATGCAGAACGAAATGAAGCTTCGTTTGCCTTCGCTTTCTGTCAATGAATCCATGGCTCGGGCGGCGGTGGCGGCATTTTGCGCCCAACTGGATCCCACCGCCTGCGAGCTTGCCGATATCAAATGCGCCGTATCTGAGGCGGTGACGAACTGTATCGTACACGCCTATCGTGATACAGTTGGGATCATTTACATAACCGTCGGCATCTACGAGGATCGACTTCTGCGCGTACAGGTTCGGGATAAGGGGTGCGGCATTGCCGACGTAAAGGCGGCGAGGCAGCCCTTGTATACCACCGACGCGGAGGGGGAGAGAAGCGGAATGGGCTTTACGGTTATGGAAAGCTTTTGCGATAAGGTCAGGGTGGTGTCCGGATGTGGAAAGGGAACAACGGTAACGTTATACAAGCGACTGGAGAGAAGATGACGGTGGGGGATCCCATTGTAGGAGAGCAGACAAAGGATTATTCGGAAAACCGCCGGCTGATCGCGCTGGCGCAAGGAGAGGACGAAACGGTAGCGGCGAGCGCGGAGACCGATCTGATTCGGATCAACATGGGACTTTTGCGCAATATTGCCTATAAGTTTCGGGATCGGGGCGTGGACATGGAGGATCTGATGCAGATCGCCACCATTGGAATGCTTCGCGCGATCCGAAGCTTTGATCTGGAACGCGGGACCAGCTTTTCCACTTATGCCGTTCCGCTGATCTTTGGAGAACTTCGCCGCCATATGCGGGACGAGGGGCCCATGAAGGTGGGACGGTATCTGAAAAGTCTCGGCGTGGCGCTTATGAGCGCGAAAAACAAGATCCTGACCGAGGAGGGACGGGAACCGAGGGTGAGCGAGCTTGCCGAAATGTGCGGTGTCAGCTCCGAGGAAGCGGCGATCGCGTTGGAGTCCATGTCTCCCATGGTGTCTCTTTCCGACAGCGTGTTTGGGGAGGAGGACGGCGCGGAGCTGGAGGCGCTGTTGCCCGATGAGGAAAGCTCTGCCGAGATCGACCGTCTTTGCGATCGGATCGCCCTCGGACAAGCCATGGCAAAAATGCCCCCTCTCTGGCGAAAGATCGTGGTCCTGCGCTACTACCGAAATCAGACTCAACAGCAGATCGCCACCGCGCTGGGTTTAACACAGGTAAAGGTCTCCCGTGAGGAGAAAAAGATCCTTGCCTTTCTGCGGGAAGAAATGGGATAGCGTATTCGTTGGATAAACGGGAGATAAAGGGGAAAACTCACAAGCTGATTTTTCCCCTTTCCTTACGGTCAAACAACAATTTATAAATTTTCAAAAAAGTTCTTGACAAGAAGAGGAAAATCGAGTATAATAATAAGGTCATGATGCTGGTGTAGCACAGTCGGTAGTGCAGCTGATTCGTAATCAGCAGGTCGTGTGTTCGAGTCACATCACCAGCTCCAGACAAAAAATCAAGGTGGGATCGACCCACCTTAATTTTTTAATTTGCTTTTTGGAGGTTGTCTTTCGTGAATCTTTGTGACCTGAAAACGATCAAGCAAACCATGGCGATGTTCGGGTTGAAGTTCCGCAAGGAATTCGGACAGAACTTTCTCACCAATAAAATGGTGGTAGAGGATATTGCCGATCACTGCTGCGACGATGCGACCAGCACGATTTTGGAGATCGGACCGGGTATGGGATCGTTGACGCGTGAGCTTTCCGAGCGATACGCACACGTTGTGGCGTTGGAGATTGACCACGGTCTGATCCCTGTGCTGAAGTACACGTTGGGCGATTGCGCCAACGTGACCGTCATCAACGAGGACGTGATGAAAGCCGATCTGGAAGGGATCCTCGCTCCCTATTTTGCCAAAGGGAAGGTGTCGGTTTGCGCCAATCTACCCTATTATATTACGACGCCTATCCTCATGCGCTTGCTGGAATCGGGACTGCCCTTTGAAAATATCACGATTATGATCCAGTCCGAGGTCGCCGACCGTCTCTGCGCGCCTGCCGGCGGCAAGGATTGCGGCGCCATTACCGCGGTGCTGAATTATTACGGCAAGCCCGAAAAGCTGTTTCGCGTCAGCGCGGGAAATTTCATCCCGGCGCCGAAGGTGGATTCTGCCGTGGTTCGGATCCGCCTGTATGAAGAGAAGCCCTACAGACCTGAGGACGAGGCAACCTTTTTCCGTACCATCAGGGGTGCCTTTGAGCAACGGAGAAAAACATTGCCCAACGCACTTTCGGCAGTCTTTGGAGAGTTGACGAAGGAAGAAATCGCGCAGGCGGTATCCGAGTGCGGACATGAGCTGACCATTCGTGGAGAAAAGCTGAGCGTGGAGGAATTTTGCGCGCTTTCCAATACCTTGTGGCGTCTGATTCAAGAGAAAAAATAAAGAGAAAACGGAAGGGATCCCCTTCCGTTTTTTGTCTCTCCCGACGAATTTCGCATTTTTTCTCCCAAAGCACTTGATTTTGATGTCGGGGTATTGTATAATAATTATGTATGTTTATTTTTTGCGGGTGTCTTTGAGGACATTCGGGAACGGAGAGAAAATATGAGCCGAGTTTCCAAGCACAATTATTATCTCGATATTGCCCAGACCGTAGCGGAGAGAAGCACGTGTCTGAGAAAAATGTACGGCGCGATCATCGTGAAGGATGACGTGATCGTATCTACAGGCTATAACGGAGCCCCTCGCGGACGGAAAAATTGCAACGATCTGCAATATTGCATGAGAGATAAGCTGAATATTCCCAGAGGCGAGCGATATGAAATGTGCCGCTCGGTTCACGCCGAGGCAAACGCCATCATTGCCGCCGCCAGAGAGCGGATGCTGGGCGCGACGCTGTATATGGTCTGCGTGGAACCCAAGGACGGTTCCTTGGTGGCGGGGACCTGCAGCTGTATGATGTGCAAGAGAATGGTCATCAACGCAGGGATCTCCACCGTGGTGATTCGGGATACCAAGACCGATTTTCGTATCATCTCCGTAGAGGATTGGATCGAGAACGATGATTCTCTTACGGGAGTTTTTGGGTATTGATTTTATGAACAATGCATGGGTGATACGCCCTTTGCGGGGAGAGGATCTGCCCGCAGTTGCCGAGCTAGAGCGACTCTGCTTTGCGGAGCCTTGGTCGGAAAACGCGTTGTCTATTTTGCTCTCTTCCGAAAACGTGGGCGTGGTTGCCCTGGACGGCGACCGCGTGGTGGCATATGGCGGTATGACCACGGTGCTGGACGAGGGCTCGGTGGCGAATGTTGCCACACACCCCGACTACCGCAGACGGGGGCTCGGACGGCAGATCGTGTCCGCGCTTCTGGCGGAAGCGGCGCCCAGAGGATTGGAACGGATCTATCTTGAGGTCCGCGTTTCCAACGAAGCGGCGTGGCGACTTTACGAAGAAATGGGATTTTTACGCGTGGGTACAAGAAAAAATTTTTACCGCCATCCTGTCGAGGACGGCTGGGCGATGGAATGGTCGCGTTCGGGGCGGTAAGGGAAAGGATATGGGGAGAGGTGTCTCCCGATGAAAAGATGATCGTTTTAGGCATTGAAAGCTCCTGTGACGAGACCTCTGCGGCAGTTGTCCGCATGGAGAAGGGAAGGCGAGAGATCCTGTCCAACATCGTGGCGTCACAGATCGAGATACACAGGCTGTACGGCGGAGTAGTCCCCGAGATCGCCAGCCGCGCGCATATCGAAGCCATCAGTGGTGTTACTGAGGAAGCCCTTCAAACGGCAGGGGTGACGCTCGATGAGGTGGACTGTATTGCCGCTACCTCTCATCCCGGATTGATCGGCGCGTTGCTCGTGGGCGTGAATTTTGCCAAATCCTTGGCGTATGCACGAGGCATTCCGCTGGTTGCCGTCAATCACGTCAAAGCCCATGTGGCGGCGGCGTATCTGGAGGAACAAACACTGGAGCCCCCGTTTTTGGCGCTGGTCGTATCGGGTGGACACACCTCATTTTATCGGGTGGATTCCTATACCGATTTTGTGGAGATCGGTTCTACCAGAGACGACGCGGCAGGAGAAGCCTTCGATAAGATCGGCCGTGTGATCGGTATGCCTTATCCGGGGGGCGCCGCAATGGATCGTCTTGCCTATGAGGGAAATTCGGAGGCGATCAAGCTGCCGTCTCCCGCATTGATGGGAGAGACGCTGGATTTCTCCTTCAGCGGACTGAAAACGGCGACCTTGAACTATATCAATTCCGAGCGGCAGAAGGGGGGCGAACCTTCTCATGCCGATATTACCGCATCCTATACGAAAGTGATCGTAGACGCGATCGTGCGAAAGACCGAGGAGGCATTGAAGCAAACTCGCGCTCAAACATTGGTTCTGGCAGGCGGTGTTGCCGCGAATTCCCACATTCGAGCGGGGTTGGAGAAGCTCTGTGACGGTCGTGGTGTTCACTTCTGTAAGCCTCGCTTGGGGCTTTGCTCCGATAACGCGGCGATGGTGGCGGCGGCGGGATACTTCGAGTATCTGAGCGGGAATTTTGCCGATACATCCCTTAACGCCTCGGCGTGCGATTGAGAACTCATAAAAAGAAAGGCGAAGAACGATGAACGATTACAAGGAACTTTCCATGGAAGCGTCGGACGGAGAATCGTCCGAAGCTTTTCACGTGGAATCAATCGGACGCGGTAGCTTGCGGCCTGAGGTGTCTCCCACTGTGATCAAGCGCCTGCCTCGATATTTTCGATATCTGAGAGAGCTGATCCGAATGGGAAAGAGTCGAGTCAGCTCGGCGGAGCTTGCGCGCATGATGAATGTGACCGCCTCTCAGATCCGTCAGGATCTCAACTGCTTCGGCGGTTTTGGTCAGCAGGGGTACGGCTACAATGTGAATTATTTATATACCAAGATTTGCGACCTGCTTGGCGTTGGCTTCGGCTTTCGAGCTGCAGTGGTGGGCGCGGGTAATCTGGGAAGCGCATTGGTGCGAAGCCCCATGTTTGAAAAGCGTGGCGTAGATGTGGTCGCTATGTTTGATATTTCCGAGGAAATTATTGGCAAACAGATCGGCGGTATACAGGTGTATCCTCTGGTTGAAATGGAGGATCGGATTCGGGAATTCGGTGTGGATATCGTGATCCTGACTCTGCCCAAGGACGCCGCCACGACAATAGCGGGCAGATTGATCAACTGTCCCATTGGCGGTGTCTGGAACTTTACGGGAAAAGAACTGGATTTCGGTGAAAGTAGGATCGTAGTGGAAAATGTTCATATGGGCGATTCCCTGATGACGCTTTGCTATGAGGTGGCAAAACGTGCAGATGAGAAACAACAGGATAGAAAGGGTGGAGAGTAAGAAATGGGAAAGATCAAAAAGCTTGCCATTCGCGATTGGAAATGCGCGCCGCCAAGCAATCTTTCCGAGATTCTGAGCAATGCGGATGAAGGAGATCTTCGCTTGCTGATCGCCGCCATGATGATTGCGGATCGGGAGAGCGGAGCACTTGCAGTCGATGAGCTGGGAGCGCTGTCCGGATTAGATTCCGCCGAGGTAGACGCGGGATTGAAATTCTGGAGAGGCGCGGGAATCCTGTGCTCTTTGCGGAGCGAAAAAGAAAAAGAGGGGTATGAGGCACCTCAAAAACCGAAAGAAAATAAAACGGCTAAGGAGCCGCAGATATCCGCTGTAACGGCACACCTCGGAGGAGCGGTGGAGAGAACGGCTATGCTGGGGAGCTATAGCTCCGCGGAGCTGGCGGCTTTGATGGAGCAGAGACGGGTTTCCGCACAGTTTATCGACGAGGCTCAGCGGGTGATGGGAAAGATCCTCCGCACCTATGACATAGGTATTCTGGTGGGAATCGTGGATCAGCTCGGCTTTGAGGAAGCAGCGGTCTTAGGAATACTGGGATATGCCGCGGCAAAAGGAAAAAAGACCTTACGTTACGTGGAGCAAATGGCGATCAATTTCTATGATGAGGGCCTGACGGATACGGCGGACGTGATGGAACGCATCTCCCGCATGGAGCGATCCGCGGAGACCACGGGAAAGATCAAGGCATTATTCGGAATGGGTACGCGAGAGCTGACCTCTACGGAGAAGAAGCTGTTTGGTATCTGGACGGAAAAATTTGCCTACGATATGGATGTGATCCGCATGGCGTATGACATTACTGTGGACACCATTCAGAAGCCTGTTCCCAAATATGCGGGCAGCATCTTGGAAAAATGGTATGCGGAGGGCTTGCGGACTGCCGAGGACGTGCGCCGATACATAGAAAAGGACAAGCAGACAAAAGAAGGCGGCGCGGTTGCCAAGAGCTATGACGTGGAGGACTTTTTTGAGGCGGCTCTGCGACGGAGCTATGAGGAACTGAAGTAAAAGAGAAGAGAGGTAGCGGACATGAGCTACAACAGACAGGACTATATTCGTATCAAGGCGGAGTATTTAACGAAGTATAAGAAGGCGTTGGCTGAGTCAAATGAAAGACAAATGGAGCTGCATGCGGCAATCCCCGCTGTCAGAGCGCTGGACTTGGAGCTGTCGAGGATCGGAGTGAAGGTTATGGGTGCCATCTCGAAGGGGGAAAATGTTGCGGAGCAAATGGCGATCCTTCGGGAAAAGAATCGGGAAATGCTTCAAGCAAGAGCCGAGCTTTTGATTGCCAACGGATACCCTGCGGACTATTCCGACGTGCATTATGAGTGTGAGGCGTGTGGAGACACGGGCTTTGTAGGCCAGCGAATGTGTGATTGTATGCGCCGCGCGCTGGTTGAGGCGGGATACGAATCATCGGGACTCGGCGGATTGATCCGTACGCAGAGCTTTGAGAATTTTTCTCTGGACTATTATAAGGTCGGAGGAAATGTGGAGCGGATGCGACAGGACGTGCAGAGAATGAAAGCCTTTGCGCAGGAGTTTGACCGAGATACCTATCGCAACTATCTCTTCCTTGGGGGAACGGGACTCGGCAAGACTCATCTTTCTACTGCCGTGGCAAAGACTGTGATCGAGAGGGGATTTGACGTTCTTTATGTTACCGCCGTAGGCATGATCCGAGACTTCAACGCCAAGCAATTTGACAAGGGAGAAGGAATGAAAAACGATCCCGATCGGTATGCGGAGGCGGAGCTGTTGATCGTGGACGATCTGGGAGCGGAGATCACCAATCATTTTACCGTATCCTGTCTGTATACGCTGATCAATCAGCGGATCAATAACCGTAAGTGTACCATCATCAATACCAACCTCTCCTTCCGTGAGCTGGAGGCGCGGTATGGGGAACGGATCGGAAGCCGATTGCTGGGAGAATACGCGCCCGTCATGTTTGCCGGAACCGATATTCGCCGTCAGAAAATCACCCGCGGAGAATAAATAAAAAGAAGCGTGACCTCGGTCACGCTTCTTTTTATTGGATCAGCAGAAGAAGGACCAGCAACAGGAGCAGATCGTCATTCCCTTCATTTCCCATAAGAAGAAGGATCAAGCCCAGAATCAACAGCTCTTCCGTGCCAAAGGAGCCCAAAAGCTTTCCGCCGCGCCCCCCAAAGAGAGGGAAGAGCTTAGAAGCGGGAGCGGCATTTTGAGGGTTCGGCACCTGATCGGGTGTGGATACGGGTACATCTTCTTTTTCCTCGGAGACGGGGCATGCTTCCTTCGCGGGCGGGGGATCCTCTTTGGGCAAATCTTGGGAAACGGCAAAGGCATTACCGCTGTAATTGCGTGGGATCCGTACGTTGCGATTTCCCAGTGGAGTCGGAGAACGGGTGTACATGGGAGATGCCTCCTTTTTTATGTTTTTCAGCGAATCTGTTTCAGCGTATCCGAGAGCAGGGAAAGGCGGATCATGGTGTCGATGGCGTCCCGTCTTTTAGGGCTGACGTAGGGTTTTAGCGCCCGAAGCAGACAAGCCATGGGATCGTCCTGCTTTCCTCCGCTTATGCCGGATAACAAAGGGGAAAGCGTTGCGACAACTCCTTGCAGATCGGAGGAGAGAGGGTCGTTTTTTGCTCTTACGGAGACGGGAGGAGAAGACGGTACGGGATCCTCCGTCTTCTTTTCTTCCGTATTTTCTTCTGTCGCCCCCACGGACGGAGCCCTCGCGCCTCCGAGAACCGAGGCGACCGTGGCGATCAATTCGGGATTTGCCATCAATCGTTCAATGGCGGTGCTCAGATCGGCGGGGGGAGAGAGCGTCTTTTGCTCGTTGTCCATACCTTATCCTCTCTTGCGCTTGTTTGCTTCGTATTGCTCGGCGATCTGTTGCAGGTCCTTGTCGCTGGCATTGGTCAGCGCAGAGCGGATACTGGCAATGCTCTGTGTGTCTATGTTGAATTGGGCGGGATCAATTCCGCTTTCATTTGCCAACTTTTGAATGATGTGTTTGAGCTGGCGGTCATTCAAGGTCAGCAGCTTGTCAATGGCTTCACGGTCGATTTGCATAAAAGCACCTCCTTTAGTAGGGAAAATACGGGTTCTTCTTTCAGAATATGCAAGGAGAATCAAAGATGTTCCGCATTTTGGGTTGACGGGAACGGGGATTTATGATAAAATAGACGTATGAATTTCAGATCCGGTATAATTTATGCGAAGGATTTCGGAAATATCCGCAACACACAAGGAGGTATCCATATGAGACACTGCTTTATTCTCAATCCCGCGGCAGGACAGAAGGAACGTACAGGACAGCTGAGTGAGGAAATCCGGAGAGTCTGTGACAGTCGCGAGGTCGATTATGAAATTTATTTAACCACTTGTGTGGGAGACGCGACTGAATATGTGAAACGTTGTGTGGCGGAAGCTCCCTCGGAGGATTTTCGCTTTTATGCCTGCGGCGGTGACGGAACTCTGAGTGAGGTGGTAACGGGCTCGGTGGAAGCGGAGGGAACAGGAGAGCGAACTGTTGGTCTGATTCCCTCGGGAACGGGCAACGACTTCGTTCGCAATTTCACGGACGGCGAGAGGTTTTTTGATATAAACGCTCAGCTGGACGGAGAAGTGGTTCCCGTTGATCTGATCCGATGTAACGATCGTTATGCCATCAATATGGTCAATATCGGCTTTGACTGTGAGGTCGTGGTGAAGATGGCTCAGCTGAAACGAAAAAAATGGATCCCATCGGGTATGGCATATATCGCGGGGCTGATCGTCACGCTGATACGAAAGCCGGGAATTCACTGCTATCAATCAGTGAACGGATCGGAGCCCGTGGAGAAGCGATATCTGCTGAATACCTTTGCCAACGGTTGCTTTTGCGGCGGTGGATTTCATTCCAATCCCGAGGCTCATCTTCAGGATGGAAGGCTGGATGCTCTGTTTGTCAGCAATATCGGCAGAATCAAATTTGTCTCCTTGGTGGGAAGCTATAAAAAGGGAACTCACCTGGTCCCCAAATACCGAACCGTTTTGCAAAATGAAAAGGTAGAGCGGGTTGATATGACTTTTGATAACGGCGCCAATGTCAGCGTGGACGGAGAGGTGGTACGGGTGAATGAGCTTCATCTTTCCGTAAGCCAAAAGGCGTTGCGCTTCCTGATCCCTGCGGGATCTACGTCACGAAAGGATCTGGAACAAAAGCAAGAGGCATTCACGCAGATTTCCTGAAAGCTTTTGATCTGTTCTGCATATACTGATCAAGAGTTGCAGGATGTTCGCAAAAAAGAGCCGCGGCTGACGCCAACGGCTCTTTGGTTATACGGGTTGCTCCAGAAATTCGGGCTGGGTGAGCTTTGCTGCCTCTGCCGCTTCGTATTCGGCAAGATATGCGGCAATGACCTGCTCCTCTACCATCCCACGGAATTGCGCGTTGATGGGATGTACGATATCTCGGTAGGTTTCATCGGGGTTTTTGCGGCTGGGCATGACAATAAAAAATTTGTCTCTGGCGTGAATGACCTTGATGTCGTGAACGGCAAGTTGACCGTCAAAGGTAACCGACACGATCGCCTTCATGGGGCCCTCGTCGAACAGCTTCCGAATTTTGATGTCCGTGATTTGCATTTTTGATTCCTCCATGTTGTGATTCAATGAATTTTCCTGTTTTGGAAGGTTTTTCTGATACTATTATACATACCGAATTTGACGGTTATACAATGGTTTTAAGTTTTTTCTGTGAACGTCTATGAAAAAATAGTGGGACTTCGAACAGATTAACGCGACGTTTGATGAATTTCACAGATTTTTGATGCATTTTGGAAAGGAGCCGTGTATGGCGACAGAGAATACACATTTCGGTGCGGGTAAGATCGGGCAGATGCTGCGGGGAGCAAAAAGGCTCTTTTTTATCGGCATCGGCGGGATCAATATGTCCTCTCTGGCGGATGTCTCCCATAGCCTGGGGTATGAGGTGGGAGGCTCAGACCGAACCTCTACGGCACTGACCGAATCATTGATGCGGAAAGGGATCCGCGTATATTACGGGCATGACAGTGCAAACGTGTCAGGGTATGATGCCGTGATCTATACGGTGGCGATCTCCCCCGATAACCCTGAATACATGGCGGCAAAGGAGCGGGGGCTTCCCTGTATTTCCCGTGCCGACTATCTGGGATACCTGATGATGGGGTACGGCAGACGGATCGGCGTGTCGGGAATGCACGGTAAAAGCTCCTGCACGTCCATGTGCGCGCATGCTCTTATTGTGGCAGGGGCAGACCCTACTGTGCTGTCAGGTGCGCCCTTGTCTACCATGGGAGGCGCGTATCGCGTGGGCGGAGAGGAGAATTTTCTCTTTGAAGCGTGTGAGTATATGGATTCCTTTTTGGATTTCAATCCTACCGTTGCGGTCATTCTCAACGTAGAAATGGATCATGTGGATTATTTTCACAGCATGGAGCAGATCTACGGCTCCTTTGGGCGCTATGCGGCGCTGACGGGAGAGCAGGGATGCTGCATCTATAACGCCGACGATAAGGAAACGGCAAAGTGTCTCTACGGATATAGCGGAGAGCGGATCACCTTTGGGATCGACACGCCCGATGCTACCTATCGGGCGATCAACCTTGCCGAGGAGAAAGGGTGCTATTCCTTTGAGCTTTGGCGCAGAGGGGAGCCCTTTACCCAAATTGCCTTGAACGTTACGGGATATCATCATATTTATAACGCTTTGGCGACCGCCGCTGTTTGCGACAGATGCGGTTTGTCTGCACAAGAAATTGCCAACGGACTGGCTACTTTTTCAGGAGCGGGGCGGCGTATGGAGCGGAAGGGAAGCTTGAACGGTGCGCCTGTTTACGACGATTACGGTCACCATCCCACCGAGATCCGCACCACGTTACGGGGAGCAAGAGGGTTGGTTTCCGAGGGAGGAAGGCTGTTTTGTGTCTATCAGCCCCACACCTATTCTCGTACCTACGCCCTTTTTGATGACTTTGCAAAGGCATTGAAAGAAGCGGACCGTGTGATCCTGACCGATATCTACGCGGCTCGGGAGACCGATACGTGCGGCGTTTCCTCGGAGCTTCTGGCAAAGGCAACGGGAGTACGAGCGACTGCTTGTCATAGCTTTTCGGATGTTGCGGATCTGCTTGGCAGTGAGGTGAGCGCGGCGGATGCCGTGGTAATCATGGGCGCGGGAGACGTGTATAAAATTTTTGATGAATGGAAAGAGGAGGACGGCTATGAGCGGATGTGAGGGCTATGATGCTATCGCGCGGGTCTACGATCAACTGAATCGGGATCTGGATTATGGCGCGTGGGCGGATTTTTTCGAGACCTGCTTTGAGCGGTATCTTCCTGAAAGACCGGAGCTTGTATTGGATCTTGCTTGCGGAACGGGACGAATGACACGTGAGCTTGCGGCGAGAGGGTATGATATGATCGGCGTGGACGGAAGCGCCGATATGCTGTCCGAGGCATATGAAAAAGAGATGACCGAGGGAGCCAAGCCCATTCTCTATCTTTGCCAGGATATGCGGGAGCTGGAGCTGTTCGGAACGGTAGGCGCCGCTGTTTGTTGCTTGGATAGCCTCAATTATCTTCTTGAGGAAAAGGATCTGAAAAAGGTTTTTTCTTTGGTCCATAATTATCTGGATCCCAACGGACTCTTTCTGTTTGATGTGAATACCCCGTATAAATTCGAAAGAATATACGGAGATAATGCCTACGTGTTGGAGGATGAGGATGACGGGCGCGCTGTATTTTGCGGCTGGCAGAATCAGTATGATGAAAAAAGCGGCGTTTGCGATTTTTATCTGAGCGTCTTCGAGGAGCAGGAGGACGGCTCCTATCTTCGCGCTGACGAGCATCAGCGGGAGAGATGCTATTGCGCCGATACCTTGCAGTCTGCGCTGTCCGAGAGTGGCTTTGAAATTCTCGGTATATATGCCGATTTTGCATTCGGCAATCCCGAAGCTACCGCGCAACGGTGGTATTTTGTGGCGAGAGCGATCAAATCATTGTAAAATAAAAGAAACGATAAGGAAAAAAACATGAAGAAGCAATATGCAACCATTCTCCGCGCTATGACTCAGGACGGAAGCGCGCGGATCCACGTGATCAATTCCAAGGAGATCGTCAATGAGGCGATCCGAATCCACAAGACTGCCCCTACCGCTACGGCAACCCTCGGTCGCTTGCTGACCGTGACCTCGGTAATGGGCTGTATGATGGGAGATAAGGAAAGCTCCATCACGGTCACGCTGGGCGGAGACGGCCCCGCGGGACGGGTACTGGCAGTTGCCGACTATTACGGAAACGTCAAGGGATATATTCAAAACCCCGAGGTGGACGTGCCTCGCAAATCCAACGGAAAGCTGGATGTGGGATCCGCCGTGGGGAAGGGACTTCTCACCATAATTCGTGACGAGGGCGGAAAGGAGCCATATACGGGCTCGATTCCGCTTCAAAGCGGAGAGGTCGCGGAGGATATTGCCGCTTATTATGCCAATAGCGAGCAGATTCCAACCGTGTGCGCTCTGGGGGTTCTGGTGGACGTAGACGGAAGCTGTAAGTCGGCGGGAGGCGTTTTGGTTCAGCTTTTGCCCTTTGCCAATCCCGAAACGGTAGATGCCATCGAAAAGAACATTCCCGAGCTTGCCAATATTTCTCGCCTCTTTGACCGTGGCTTGGATAACAAGGCGATCGCCGACATCGCTCTGAAGGGCGTAGAATTCGACGTGTTTGATGAGCTTGAGGTGGAGTATCGGTGCGAGTGTAGCCGAGAGAGAGTAGAGGGTGCGCTGATCACACTGGGAAGAAAGGAACTCTATGGTATGCTTGCGGAGCAGGTTGCCGAGGGAAAGGCGGAGGAGCTGGAGGTCTCGTGTCGGTTCTGCGGCAGAAAAGAGATCTTTACCAAATCCGACATTGAGCTTCTTTGCCAAAAGGGAGAAGGAAAAAAGTAAAAAAATACGAAAAAGTCCTTGACAAAGGCAGGATCGTATGATATAATTGTCACCGCACGGCAACGAATGGAACCTGTACAAAAATTCCAAAAAAAAATTTTTGAGAATTTTTCAAAAAGGGGTTGACAAACGGAAATGACTATGATATAATATCAAAGTCGCCGCGAGGATGACATGGGAGCATAGCTCAGCTGGGAGAGCATCTGCCTTACAAGCAGAGGGTCATAGGTTCGAGCCCTATTGTTCCCACCAATTTGGCCCGGTAGTTCAGTTGGTTAGAACGCTAGCCTGTCACGCTAGAGGTCGTGGGTTCGAGTCCCATCCGGGTCGCCAATCGGTACAGCCCTTGCTGTATGCCTCTGTAGCTCAGTTGGTAGAGCAGGGGACTGAAAATCCCCGTGTCGTTGGTTCGATTCCGACCGGAGGCACCACCTATGCGGATTTAGCTCATTTGGTAGAGCGCGACCTTGCCAAGGTCGAGGTGGCGGGTTCGATCCCCGTAATCCGCTCCAGAAAAGTCACGGGCACGAAAGAAATACGTGCCCGTTGATTTTTGTAAGCCGGACAATCGCAAGATTGCCTGTTTATATACTGATGTCCCACCGAAAGGCAAGGGAACATCAGAGCATTAAAAAAGCGTCGCCGAGAGGCGGCTTCATACGGCGCCATAGCCAAGTGGTAAGGCAGAGGTCTGCAAAACCTTTATCCCCCGGTTCAAATCCGGGTGGCGCCTCCAAAAAACGCCAGTAGATACCTTGTATTTGAGGTTTCTACTGGCTTTTTCCTTTGCTTTTTTGAAAGTTTTTCGATGCAATTAGTTTCCAAATTGGTTTCCAAAATCAGAAAGGAAACTAAAAAATGAGCAGAACAAGAAAGCAAAATGGAGAAGGATCGGTATTTCAAGTATCGGAAAACAAGTGGGTGGCAAAGATCAGCATGGGAACACGCCCCGACGGAAAACCAAATATCAAACAGTTTTCGGGCAAGAGCGAAGCCATCGTAAAAAAGAAACTAAAAGAGTTCAAGAAAAGCTCCGATTTTGCCGAAAAGCACATGCCGAGCAATGATACGGTACAAGCATATTTTTCCATGTGGTTACGTGAGTACCAGTACAACAAATTAAAGCCATTGAGTTATGATCGATTGGAAAGTACGGTTATGAACCACATTTTTCCAAACCTTGGTGGCTTAAAGATCGACAAGGTGACAAGAGATCAAATACAAGCTTTAATCAATCGGTTGTACAAGAAAGAAAATCTGTCCTATTCCAGTGTAAAAAAGGTGTACGTTGCATTGAATTCTTGTTACAAGCATGCGCTGATTGATGGAGTGGTTATGAAAAATCCTTGTCTTGGGATTGTGTTGCCCTCTCAAAATGGGCGCACAAAGCAAGTGATACCCCTCTCCATGGAGGAGGTTGACCGCATGAAGCAAGAGCTATTGAAAACCATGCCAAACGGTGATCTTTTTTATGGTTACGGAAATGCATTTTTGCTGATTCTCAATACGGGAATGAGAATGGGTGAGGCGTTGTCGCTTCGTTGGGAAGATGTAGATTTTAAAACCAAAACAATTACGGTCAACAAAAACAATGTTCTTTCAAAGAAGCGAGACACAGACGGAAACAGAATCGGCGGGTATGAATTGCAAACGCAGAACAGCACCAAAACGGCAAGCGGCAACAGAGTGATTCCCATAAACAGATCGGCAGAGGAAGCATTGCGCGCGTTGAGGGCAGGGAATGATACATCCTATGTTATCATCAATAGTAAGCGAAATCCCGTCTTGCCGAGCAATTTTGAACGCTCTTTTCATGCCGTGCTGAACAATGCAGGAATCGACGGAGATTATGGAATTCACGCCTTGCGCCATACCTTTGCCAGTATGCTTTTTGCAAAAGGCGTGGATGTAAAAATCGTCAGCGAGCTTCTCGGACATTCTACTGTGAAAATCACCTATGACATTTATGTACATCTGTTTGAGAAGGATGTCAGCCGAGTAACATGTCTTTTGGATTGAACTAATTATATAACAAGAAGGAGCAAGAAACGGTCAAGTTTCTTGCTCCTTTTATCATCTTTGAATCAACTTTGATACATCTCTGTAATATTTTTTACGTGATTTGAAAAGCCATCTGCTACCCAACGAGGAGAAAGAACTTTGGCTTTGTTGCCAAATCCACATATCCAACCGTAAAACGTATCGCTGACATCAATCGTGGCGGTTATGGTGAAGTGATCCTCGTCAATTTGACTGTATATCACATCTTCCGTCCCAAAACGATCAACCGCCGTATCCAAAAGAGAATTGACGAATCGAATGGTTACACGCTCACGTTTTCCGTCATACATGGAAAACACATGGCGTGTATAATCCT
>JAZNVA010000182.1:0-10601 GCA_045592565.1 Eubacteriales bacterium
CCTACGCTCTTGAGGTCGGGCACGATTACGAAATACTGCCATACCTTCTCGGCAAGACCGTTCAGGTCAAACTCCTCACGAAGGATCGCGTCTGCCTCGCGAAGCGCCGCCAGACGGTCACGGGTGATGGCGCCCAGACAACGGACACCCAATCCCGGTCCGGGGAAGGGCTGACGGTATACCATCGCGTGAGGCAATCCAAGCGCCTCTCCAACCACGCGAACCTCGTCCTTATACAACAGCTTGATGGGCTCTACCAGCTCAAACTGCAGATCCTCAGGCAGACCGCCCACGTTGTGGTGAGACTTGACCGCCTTCTTACCCTCTGCCTGCTTGATGCTCTCCAAAATATCGGGATAGATGGTTCCCTGCGCCAGGAAATCTACGCCCTCGATCTTTCTTGCCTCATCGGCGAATACCTCGATAAATTCCTTACCGATGATCTTTCTCTTACTTTCGGGATCAGCAACGCCTGCCAACAGATCAAGGAAACGATCGGTGGCACCCACGTAGATCAGGTTAGCATCCAACTGATTGCGGAATACCTCCACGACGTTCTCGGACTCGTTCTTTCTCATCAAACCGTGATTGACGTGAACGCAAATGAGCTGTTTTCCGATGGCTTTGATCAGCAGAGCCGCCACGACGGAAGAATCCACACCTCCCGACAGCGCCAACAGTACCTTTTTGTTTCCTACCTGTGCGCGGATCTCCTTCACCTGCTCCTCAATAAATGCTTGAGCCAGAGCAGGAGTCGTGATACGCTCCATAGTTTCGGGACGTCTATTATTTTCCATATTCCATCCTCCCAGACAAAATGATTTCTATGAAAATATTCTATCACAAAATTCGTCTCTCGGCAAGTATTTTTTTTCGTCTTGACAAGATTTTTTTAAATTTTTCCGTATTTGACAAAAACCGTCCTTCCCCTTTGTAAGAAAATGGTAATTTTTTCGCACAAGGGGATTTTCCTCGTTTTATTTATGGTATTTCGTTCCCTTTTGGATATGAAATCCCCGATAGAGAGCTTCCAGAAGGATCACCCGCATCAGCTGATGCGGGAAGGTCAGCTTGGACACCGACAACCGCATACGACAGGCATTCTTCACCTGATCCGACAGTCCGTGGGAGCTTCCGATGACAAGGCAGACCTCCGACGTATTCTCTGCGATCTGTCCGAGCTTTGCCGCCAACTCCTCTGAGTCGATCTGCTTCCCCTCCACACAAAGAGCGATGGAGTACGCTCTCGGAGAGATCTGCTCCATGATCCGCTCAGCCTCTCTATCCAACGCCTGACGGATCTCTCCCGCAGTAGGATCATCGCCAAGGCGCTCCTCCTTCAGTTCCACGATTTGGAGCCGACAAAAGGCGCCCAACCGTTTTTCATACTCCGCCACAGCGTCTCGCCAGTATTTTTCCTTCAGATTGCCCAGTACGATCAGCTTCACACTCAGCATCTCATTCCTCCTTCTCCGCCGACCAGAACAGCTCCACAGGGCTTTCTGCGTCCGCCGTCAGCACGGTTGCCCTCGGATCGGAGATCGCAAGGGTTGCCGCCTCCAAGGCAAGGGTGGGATCGTTATTTTCTTCACTCAGATGCGCCAGCAGAAACGCCTCTGTTCCACTCTGCCACAGCTCGGCGGCAAGATGAGCGCTGTCCTCATTGGACAGATGTCCCCGATTGGAGCGGATCCGCTTTTTCAGATCATATGGATACGGTCCTTCCATAAGCATGTCCACGTCATGATTGGATTCCAAAACCACCGCCTCACAGCCCGTCAGTCCCATTCTGATCTCCTCGGTCACATACCCGATATCAGTAGCAACTCCCACCGCGTGCCGTTTGCCGTTTTTCTCAAATTCCATACGATAACCCACGCTCATTCGGCTGTCGTGAGGGGTACGGAAGGAGATGACCTCCACCTCCCCAAGCCTCACCCGATAGTGGGTATCATGCCGAACCAAACAACGATGCACGGCAGAATCGGGATAGCGATCATACATTGCGGCAGATCCCTCTGTCATATGAACGGGGATCCCATACTTTTTGGAAAGGATCTCCAACGCGGAGGTGTGGTCGTTGTGATCGTGAGTAACAAAGATCCCACCGATCTCGGAAATATCCGTGCCGATCTGCCGAAGAGCGTCACAAACACGCTTGGCGCTCTTCCCCGCATCGATCAGCAACGCCGTCCTTCCGATCTTCACATAGGTACAATTCCCACCCGATCCCGAAAAAAGCGTTACGATCTTACAGCCCTTCATTTGCCACCGCCAAAGGCTCCCGAAAAGAAGGGGATGACCACCAGCTCAAGCAGATCCACCGCAAAGGTGATCAAAAAAGCGAAAATGGGGATCAGCATCCAACGGGAACGGCTCAGCCGACGCTCTCCATCAGCAAGAAATTCGCTCTTTTCTTCCTCGCTCCATTCCTCCGGGAGCATATCGGGTGTAATATTTTTTCTGGAAAAGCCCCGATTGTAGATCACAAAAACAAGGATCAACACCGTGGCAAGGACGAGATAACCCCAAAAGAGAATCTCAAACCACGCAAAATTCATGGCAATGCGGTACAGACCGAGAATCATACCAACAGCAAGGGACAGTGCCAACAAGGTCAATCCCTTTTGTTTTGCCGACAAGCGGCTTTTTCGTTTCATTTTCTTTTTTCCTTTTCTACTTCAATCAACAAACGCGGATCGCTCCCTTGGAACGGATCTGCAAGACGATACAGCTTCCCGCTCCAAACACAACGTCCATAGCGGTTCGAAAGCTCTCTGCCGCCACGGTGGGTACGAATGCCTGGATCGTTCCCGCAAATCCACCCCCGTGAACACGCCATGCCGCCCCCTTGCCCTCCAGAAGCTCCTCTGCAAGGCAGAGCGCCAAGGAAAGTCCCTGCTCGGTAATATTCTTATTGGTATAGACGTTTTGCAGATAACAGAAGGAGGATCTGCCCGATGCCAGAACCTGAGCAAGAAATTCTTCCAGATTCCCTTCCATCAGTGCAGCCTTTTGCTTTGCTACTCGCTCATTTTCCCTCATAAAGTGCAATGCCCGCAATACGGCACGGTCGCCAAGCTTCTCCCGTAAAGCAGGGATATTCTCTCGCAGCGCCTTGTCATCCACCTCACGCAGGACCGTCTTGCCAAACTGCGCCGCCACGCTTCGCATCTCAGCAGGAACAGAAGCATAATCGTCGGTGAGATCAGCATGATTGCCTCCCGTATTGACGATACAAAGATGGTATCCCCTCTCGGTCATATCAAAATCGATCTTTTCGATCACGGGTGCTGTAGGATCGCCAAAATCGATCGCCACGATGCCGCCCACGGCGCACGCCACTTGATCCATCAAGCCACAGGGCTTTCCGAAAAATTCATTCTCGGCATATTGCGCGAGCTTGGCGATCTCCACATTATCCACCTGCCCGTCATTGTACAGATGATTGAGAATTGTTCCGATCATATCCTCAAATGCCGCGGAAGAGGAAAGTCCCGATCCCTTCAGCACTCGGGAAGTGGTATAAGCGTCAAAGCCGCCCACCGCATATCCATCCTTACGAAATCCTGCGCACATGCCCCCAATGATGGACGCCGACGTGCCGTACAGCGCAGGGTTGGGCGCAAGATAGGAGTCGATCGCCACTGTATCAGTGGAAAAGCCCTCGCTCTTAACACAGATCACCCCGTCCTCGCGGCGGGACGCCACGGCGATGATATCCAGATCGATGGAAGCCGCAATGACACACCCCCGATTGTGATCGGTATGATTGCCCGACAGCTCACTCCGTCCCGAAACCGAATAGATCGAAGTCTCTCGATCCTCTCCGAAGATCCCGCAAAATTCTTCCAGCGCCGCAAGATAACGCTCACGCTGAGCGGCAACAGCGCTCTCTCCGTAAATTTGCATAAGCACGGGATCCAGTTTTCCCGCCCGAATATATTTTTTTAAGGTCAATCCGTTCATCTTGTCCTCCGACATTTGATTTTCGTTCTCGTTTCATTATACCATTTCTCCCTCCTTCCTTCAAGACTTTTTTTCGCTTTTTTACGGGTTTTCACTATGATTTTTCCTTGACACCCGAAAAAATGCATGATATAATGTAGATGATTCTCAAGGAAAGGAGATGAAACAGCTTGACGGGATATTTCAAGCGCTTTGGTGACTTTTGCGCGGGCTTTGCCATCTTTGCCGCCCTGCTTTTTTTATTTCGGGAATATATGATCTTCCGCCCCGTTCAGGAGGAGGCTGAAGGCATAAAGGAAAAGCTCTCCCTCTTTTTCTCCGATCAGGTCGGACGGGAATATCAGCTCTATCTTGTGCTGATCGCCCTGCTTCTGTTTTCCATCATCTTTTCCCTTCTTTTTAAGAAATTCCCCTATATCGGCTTTGCCGTTTCTCTTCTTCCTCTGACCGATACCGTCCTTCTGCTGGTGTCCGACCGTCTGTACGAGCGTCCAATGCTCTATTTGGTCCTCGCCCTCCTGCACACCGCATCGGGACTGTTTGCCTGTATCGACGCCGATCGACAGGATCGCGGTCATCGCGCTGCTCTCGGAGCTGACCTATGCGCCCTTTTTTTGGCGGGGTTTTGTCTGATGCTTCTTCTCCGAGCGCCCTCCATCCCCCAAAAGCTCTGGAGCGAATGTACTCTGTTTGAAAAGCAGATGTACGACGCGCTCCTTCAAGGCAAATCCATGGGGATCTTTGTATTTTGCGCCATATTCTATGCGGTCCTCCCGCTTCTCCGCCTGCTTTGGCGTGATCTTTATTATCTGGACACGGCGCTTTCCCTTCCCCCCATGATATTGCTGATCATATGGTGGAGTGCCGAAAAAATCCCCTTTCACGGAGCAATTCTGGTCATCCTCTCGGTCATTTGCTTCCTGTCCCGTCTTGCGATCATGCTCCTATGCAAGCCCAAATTCATTCATGAAAAAAGTTAAAAAGGACGAGAATTCTCGTCCTTTTTCTATTATTCCGCGCCTGCATTTCGGCTCAGCGCACTCAGGAAACCGCTGCCCGTATATACGGTATATCCGCAAAATTCCGCGCCACTTCCCGTAGGAACCGTTACGCCATCGGGTGTCTTCTCATACATCTCACGGCAGGTGGGATTCAGAAGCACCACTCGATGCACCGTTCTTCCGTCTTCCGTCCGCTCGTCTGCAACCGCAGGAAAGAGCGGATAATAGCGTGTCTTGGGACGGAATCCGAAGATCGCCGAAAAAACATTGTTTTTGGGAAGCCGTGTTAGCCTCATTTGATCCCGTTTTTCCAAATGAAGCGCCGAATGATACTTCTTGATCGCCAGAATATGCACCGTATATCGGTCGGTTTCGGTATCGATCACCAGATCGGGCTGTTCTCCTGTCCAAACAAAAGCAAGATGGGAAGGCTTGTTCTTCTTCACGGTCGCATTTTGCTTTTTGCACTGCCGTCTCAGCTTGCGCAAAAAACGAAGTCGCTTTCGTAGCTGTCTGGTTTGCACTCCGAAAATCAGAGCCAATCCAATCCCTAACACGAAAACACGGGCAAGGAGCGTACCGTATCGCAAAACGCCCATAAGGAAGCTCACCAACGCCAAAACACAGACTGCAAAGATCCAGAGGGCAATGGCGGACAGCAAAACGAAGCTTACGGATTCCACGATCTTGTGTTTTTTTCTCGTTACTCCGTAGCAACGGTAGGACTCAAAGCCTGAATCGTTCAGGCTTTCCTCTGATTTGATCACGCGATACACCATATAGTACGCGCTTGGTCCAAACAGTCCCATCCAAAACCTCCTTCTCCGTTCGGCTTAAAGATTACAGCTTAATAGAATAGCAATGTTCACCGCCCACAACGGTTTCGGTATATCCGTTGGGAAGAACGATCTGAGCCGTCGTTCCCGCGGGAACGGTAAACTCAAAGCAGATGCGATCAGCGGTATAGTACCAGTGGCTTTCCAATCTACCGCGAACGGTATCGATCGCGCACTTAGCAAAGCCAAGGCGGCGAATGGGATTAGGCGCCAAACGGATCTTTTCATAGGCAACCTTCTTCTTGTCGGTCTGTACACCGCAGATCACGCCGTACATCCAATCTGCAACCGCGCCGTAGGCGTAGTGATTAAAGGAGTTCATATCGGTGCTCCAGAAGTTACCGTCCTCCTTGACACTGTTCCAGTGCTCCCACATGGTGGTAGCACCATGATTGACAGAGTAGAGCCAAGAGGGGTTATCCTCATTGAAAAACAGCTTTTCAGCCAGCTTCTGCTTGCCATGGTTGGACAGCACGTGGAGAATATAGGGGGTGCCGAGGAATCCGGTGGACATCTTGTCGCCGAAGTTATGGATCAGCTCCTCCAGCTTGTCTGCAAGAGCCGCTCTTTCCTCCTCCTCGCAGAGATTAAAGTGCAGGATCAGAACGATCGCCGTCTGCGTCACGCCCTTGCGAACCGAGTCCACTACCTTCTTCTTACCGGGCTGCATGATCTCCGTGCAGGGGAACTCCTCCTTGGGCATACCGTTCTCCATGAAATACTCACGGAAGGCGTTCCGCACGTTCTGATACAGCGTCTTGTACTCGGTCATATCCTTGCCCAGGACCTCGCCCGCGCGAATCAGAAGATCGGTGGAGTAGGCAAAGTACGCGGAAGCGATCAGGTCGTTGGAGGTCGCTCCCACATAGGAATCCTCCCCCGCATCCATAGCAAGCCAGTCGCCGTAATGGTAACCGCCCAGCCACAGGAACTCAGCAGGACCCGCGCTGTGCTGATAGTCAACCCAACCGCGCATCAGCTCAAAGTTTTCCTCCAATATCGTCTTGTCGCCGTACAGCTCGTACAGCGTCCACGGAGCGATGGTGGCAACGTCACCCCAGCCCGCGGCAACACGGGTTCGATAATGGTTCTTCCAGCGCTCGGGGCAAATACCCGAAACGGAACCGTCCGCTCCCTGCTCTACGCGAAGGTCACCTAACCATTTCTTGAAAAATTTACGTACGTCGTAGTTGATCGCGGCGGTACGGCAGAACACCTGTGTATCACCCGTCCAGCCCAGACGCTCGTCTCTCTGAGGGCAGTCGGTGGGGATATCCAGATAGTTGCTCTTGTGTCCCCAGATGATGTTATGATACAACTGATTGATCTGGGCGTCACCGCAGGCAAAACGTCCCGTTCTCGTCATCTCGCTGTGTACCGCGATCGCGCGGAAGGCATTCATATCGATCTCCTGATCGGGATATTCCTCAATGCGCAGATAACGGAAGCCGAAGAAGGTATAGCCGGGCTTGAAATAGTCCTCTTCGCCGCTCAGGATCGCGGTAAATCTCGCGTCCGCGGCACGGTAATTATCGTGATAGAAGTTCCCGTCCTTATCCAGCACCTCCGCACAGGTCAGAACCACTCTCTCCCCCCGCTTTCCTTTGATGCGAAGAGACATATATCCTGCCATATTCTGTCCGAAATCCAGGACCTTCTCCCCCTTGGGAGTCGTGATCAGCTCAATAGGAGCCAGAACCTCATGCTCGGTAATGGGAGCGCCCTCCTGAGGGATCAGGGGATACTCGTCGTTATCAAGAACCGCGTTGCCCAGAAGCTTGGGCTGTACGGTCTTGTCTATCGTCTCGCCCCTATAAATATCGGAATAGGTCACCTCGTTGGTGTAGACCTGCCAGCTTTCGTCAGCGCGAACGAACACAATCGTTCCGTCCGCCATGGTCAGCTCCAGCTCGCATGCGGCGCGCATATGATCGGCATATACCTTCTCCATATCGCCGTATCCGATGTGTCCCACCGCCCAACCGGGGGCAACCGTCAGAACGATCTTGTTGTCCGTACCGATCATCTCGGTCACATCCTCCGTCTGGTATTGTACACGGTTCGTATAGCTGGTAAAGCCGGGCGCCAAGACCTGCGTACCGATCCGTTTGCCGTTCAGAAATGCCTGATAAGTGCCAACAGCGGACAAATGAATGACCGCGCTCTTCACGTCACCCGGGGCAGAAAAGCTCTTCTCAAAGGAAAGGGCAGCTCCATCGATTTCCACGGGGCTTTTGATCCATTGCTTCTGTTTCATTTTAATACCTCACGTTTTTCAAAGGGCATCCGTTACCCTTCGTTTTTATTTGGTCTACCCTAATCATATCACATTTTTTCAGAAAAATCAATGGTCTGTTTTTTTCTTTGTATGGCTTTTTTTACGGTCTTATTTATAAAGCCAAACGGCGCATCTGGAATCCGCCGCGAAGGTCTTTCCCGCAGAGGAATAATCCACCAGCCATGTCCGTTCTCCTCCCGTGGTCAGCTCCACAGACAAACGGGCGTCACGGATCTCCTCAAAGGGCTCGGCGCTTCGCTTGTACGCCACGAATCCGTCGGGATCCACCGAAACGGGTATACTTTCCTCAAGAGCGGTGCCCAATCTGGCGTCTGCCGCCAGCAACACAGGACCCAGCGCGTATGCCGCAAGAGCGCCCGCATCGGGACCGTCCGCGCAAGGCGGAAGGATCTGACGGAGACGGCAATCCAGATACAGCTCGATCACGTCACCCTCGGCGACCGACACAGTCAGATAATCCGTTCCACAATCCAAAGCTGCGCCATTGCGCATCGCGCAGGTCTCTCTGCTCCACGCGGGGATTCGCAAACGAAGTGAACCCAAGGAGGGATCCCATTTCTCCACCGTTATGCGGACCGTATCGGAATAGGGATATTCGGTTTGGATCAAGAGCGTCGCTTGTTCTCCGAGATACACCCGTCCGTCAATATAATATTGCATCGTCACAGCATCCATGTTCCGCGTCAGGGCAACCTTGCCCATTATTCCGATGCCGGCGGCGCCGATGGCGGTGCAACAGCCGTAATAGGTGTTGTCCTCGTAGAAGCCGCACAAGCCCGCCACCTTTCGGCAACGGCTGTCAGGGCGGAGAGGACTGTAGCTGTCAAAGGGCATCAGCACGAAGGACGGCTCAAAAGCGCCGCTTTGCTTGAAGGAAGGTCGGGGGTCCCACTGGCGGATCACCTGTCTGGTATTCAGAGCCCCCAGATAGGCGTTGCAGAAGGATTGCTCCATGGCGTCGGCAAACACGCGATCTCCCGTCAGGCGCAGGAGCTGAGACAGAAGCTTCATCCACGTGACCGTGACACAGGTCTCCTGCATGACCACACCGTCAGGTCTTCTGGTCTGGGTTTTGGCGGAATGGTCAAACAGCTCGTGATTGGAACCGCAGCATCCGATCACGGACACATCGGTCTCGAGGAGCTTGTAGCCAAAGCGGATTGCCGCCTCGCGGTAATACTCGTTCTTTGTCACGCGGGCGTATTCGATCAAGCCCTCAAAGCAGGACATCATTTCATACGCCTTTACGTGATCGTATTGATAGGGCGCCAGCTCATCCTCATAGGCGGTCTTAAAAATATTCTGCGTGGTGGTACCGCCCTCCTCCACGATATAGGTGGCAAAATCCAGATAAGATTGCTCTCCCGTGAGATTGTAAAGGCGTACGTAGGGCTCCAAAATGGAGGAGGAGTTCAGTCCGCCCCAGATATTGGTGGTTTGGTTGATGCCAACCTTTCCCTCGCCCTTCCCAATACGCGCCATAATATAGTCGGCGTGACGGCGCATAGCGGCGACGATCCGCTCCGCCAGAGACTCGTCACGGCAGATCTCCAGATAATACTCAAAGCCGAGAAGCACGTATTTTCGGCACCAGAGATCCCAACCGTGAAGCTCGTAGGAATCGGAGTAGGTGGTAAATCCCCCCACCTCTCGCTCGGTGCTGAGCATATCCTTTACCGAATCGGTCAGAAGTCGGTGGAGCGTCTCATCTCCCGACCAAGCGCAAATGAGGGCAGCGCCCCGCATGAGCTTTCCCCAGTATTCGCCGCGCCAACCGTTAGGCACATCGGGGTATCGCTCGTCATCCACACGAGCTCTGAATTGCTCTACAAATTTTTTCCAAAGCCAGACGTCAAAAAGCTGACTCCTCTTGATAAGCTCGGTATCCCGACCAAAGGTGCTTTTTGGGGAGAACTCATATCGAAGCCCCCGAATGGGAGCCTGCGCATCGCCACAGGTATTTACCCCGCCCGTAGTATAGCGATCATTTTTGAGTTCGATCATTTCTATCCCTCCTTATGATATTCTATCTTTATTACAGTACTTTTATTGTACCATATCGGAGTAATTTTTTCTATCCGTTTTTTTTACTTGATTGGAGCGATTGTAGCAAAATTTTTACCTGTTTTATTTTGCGGTGTTTCTTTCTCCCAAGGGATAACTCCCTCCGTCACGCGATCGCGCGACACCTCCCTCGGGAAGGGCGGCTTGGAGTAGCTTCGCGTGAAGACGTCCTCGCCGGTTCCTACTGCGGCTCGGTCATACGCAAACCGCAGGTTTGTGACAGTGCGCAAACCGCAGGTTTGTGACGACTTTGCAACGCGAAGTCTGTCATCCTGAGCCGAATTCTATGCGGGGGGAACGGTACACAAACAGATCGAAGGATCTGTCTGCGAAGCAGACTTATCTGTCAACGTCAAAGGGACTTGCGACCTCCGAAGGCGAGTGGAATTTTGCCTTCGGCAAAAAGATTCTTCGACTCCTTGCGTCAGGAAT